>NZ_HF986861.1:0-11208 GCF_000431195.1 Prevotella sp. CAG:255
GGCAAGTCCGATATGGACTTGCCGCGCTTTTCTATATATTTCAAGCTATGTCTGACGCGCAATAAAAAGGCAGAAAGGCCCGTTTTAAAGGATTATACGCACGATAATAAAAGACGATATGCCAGACTATAAAAGACAACTGAACGCATAATGAAAAGCGACACGGCATATAATGTAAGGCGATATGGCGCATAACGAAAGGCAACGCAACACTTGATGATACACGGCATAAGGCTAAATATGCCGCAGACTACTTCTTGCGGCGACGCTTGTAGCAGTCTTTGAAGTCGCATAGGCCGCACGAATATTCGAGCTTGCGCACCGAAGGACCTAGACCTATCACGCCGCTGACCGACTTGATGGGCACCATAAGGCTCGAGTCGGTAAGGCTTACGCCGCACGGACGCTCCTCGCCGAACAGGGGGAAGAGCATCTGCTGCTGAGAGACATGCCACCCGCAGTAGCCCGGACTGAAGCGGTTGGTGTGGCGCCAGCCGCGCTCATCAATGGCTTTCTGCAGCGAAAGCTCCATGCAGTCGGCCGCCTTCTCGGCTATGACGCTGCCTATTGAGTCGGCAACAAACACCTTCACCATGTCGTCTTCGTCCTTCAGACGGTGCTGAAGCTGCTCAAACTCCTCGCCGGCGGTGGCCACAAAGAAGGCGAAAGCCTGCGAGCCGCGCAGCTGCCGGCTGATGATGCGCCCCACGCTGAAGCTGACTGAGCCTACGGTGAGCACGTGCTGCTCTGCATCGAGCTGTCCGGGGGTGATGAAGAAGCAGAAACGCGGGCGCAGAACGGCCTTTATGCGCTCCATGACGGCAGAGGTCTCGGCCTGCACGGCAGCGTCGGGCACGGCGTCGCCATAGCCCATCTGCTCGTAGATTTCAGACGGAAGGATGTTGAGGTCGTCGAAAGTTATTTCCTGTTTTAGCATTTTATTCTGATTAAAAAGCGGCACAACGCTGCGCCGCATGACGCCGCTGCGGCCCTCGGAGGGTGCAGCGGCTTATGTAGTTAAGTATGTCTGGCGGGGTCTGTCAATATGAATCGAGGCTGACCATGACCTTTTCGTCATGCCGCAAGGCCTCTGGAGAGCTGACAGAACCTGCGCTTACAGCTTGCTGTTCCACTCGCCGACGGCCTCAAAGAAGGCGTCGATGTTGGCAAACGGAGTGTGCGGCGGAGTGTCGCATCCGCTGGATATCACGAAGTTTGGATAGTTGCTCATCTTGCGCAGCAGGTCTGTGGTGGCGCGGCGCATCTCGTCGGGCGTGGCAGACTTGAACAGACTGACGGGGTCGAGGTTGCCCATGGTGAGAGCCGTGGGCGGCACCTGGCGCGAAACCTGCTCCATGTCGCACTTGTTGCCAAAGTGATATGCGGCGGCTCCCGTGGCAGTCATGGCGTTGGTACACTGCCCTGTGTTGCCGCAGTTGTGAAGAACCACGATAAAACTGTCGTCCTGCACTGCCTCGACAATGCGTCTGACATACACCGAAGAGAAGCGCATGCAGTCGTCGTCAGACAGCAGTCCCGCGGCAGGCTCTGCCATGACAACGCCGTTGGCACCCGTCTTCTTCAGGGCGATGCAGTATTTCAGGATAAAGTCGGTACACTTGTCGAGCAGCATGGCGGCAGCGTCGGGGTTCTGATATATCAGAATCATAATCTCCGACATGTCGTAGAGACGGCCTGCAAGCGAGAAAGGTCCGATGCATCCGGCAAGCACGGGGCGGTCGGTTATGGCTCGCGCGGCAAGCAGGTTGGCCTTTAGATACTGGGGCACGCGGCCGTTGCTCAGCGGCGGAACCTGCAGACGGGCTATGTCGTCGGCACTGCTCAGCAGGCGTCCCCTGACAGCCGGCACCTCGTCGGGCTCAAAGGCGATGTCAGCGCCGAAGGCTTCGGCCTCAACCGTGAGGTCCATTATCACTGTTGCGGCAGCCGTGTCATAGCGTTCGGCCAATGCCCTTACGGCGTTGAAGTGCACCTCGCCATCGCTCACGGCATCAATGACGCGCCGCCCTGTCATCTCAATTCCGGGATGAGTCATTATGGGCAGGGCCGCCACCTTTCGGCTGCTGATGACGGCCTTAACCCATTCGGTCATGTTAATGTTCATCGTTCAGAGAGCGTTACGCCTTATTCAACAAATCTGACATAACCCTCCTTGCGCGGAGCAGCCGGCTTGACGGCACCTTCGAGGGCATATCCCAGCACGCAGTGGCCTATGCCTTCATAGTCGCCCTCAATGCCCCAGCTGCGGAGCATTGCCTTGCCTTCCTCGCTGTCGAACACCTCCTTGGCGCGGTGAATCCAGCAGCTGCCAAGTCCGAGGGCGTGAGCGGCGTTCATCATGTTGCCCATAACGAGCGAGCCGTCGTAGAGATAAGTGGGGCGTGTGCGGTCGGCAAGCACAACGAGCACCACGGGAGCGCCGTAGAACGGGTCGGCCTTGGTGCCCATCACGGCGGCGTTAAGCTCCGACAGGCGGTCGCGCACTGCCTTTGACGTTACCGCAACTATCAGCGGCGACTGTGCCCCGCGGCCCGTGGGGGCGTAAGTTCCGGCCTCGGCAACAGCCTCGATAAGACTGCGCTCGGGCATTCTTTCAGAATCGAAGGCGCGCACGCTGCGGCGAGTCTTCATGTTTTCTATAACTGCGTTCATAATCTTTACAGGTTAAAAGTTTGTATGTCAAGTGCCGCGGCGCGTTATGCTGACATGAGCCGTGCCGCGGAATGATTGTTAGTGCAAAGATACTAAATTTATCGTCCGCATGTTCAGGCGCAATGAATAAAAAGCCTTAAAGATACATCGAAAAACGTGACGGCCACCCGAAAAAATGACATCGCGGCGCAGATTTCAGCCCGACGGAACGCCACTTTTATCCGCCTTTGTAACATACTGACATTCAATGCGTTGCAAAAGGCCACGTTTTAGGCTGCAAAAGACGGCCTTTTAGCGTGCAAAAGGTGGCCTTTTAGAAGCTAAAACATGGCCTTTTGGAAAACGGGCGCACGGCAGGCATCTTCAGGGCACGCAAAAACGGGGCTGCGGACACGCCGCCGCGGCACTGCATGAGGAGGGCGCGGACAATGTGGCAAAAATGCGTAAAAAGCTCACTTACAACGTCCAAAATGTATTAAAAAGGCTGATTTAGCGTGAATTATTTTTTTATATGGCGCAAAAATCTTATTTTTGCATGTTTAAGTTGTCTAATATAAAGTAAGACAAATGTCAACGATTAAAATCAAAAAAGTAAGAACTAAGAAAGACCTTGAACGGTTTATAGACTTTCACTATGACCTCTACAAGGACAATGAGTATGACGTTCCCACACTGTTCAGCGACGACCTGAACACCCTGAGCAAGGACAAGAACGCGGCGTTCGAGTTCTCCGAGGCCGAGTATTTCATGGCGTTCGACGGACGTGGGCGCATGGTGGGCCGCGTGGCAGCCATAATCAACCACCGCGCCAACAAGCGCTGGGGGCGCAAGTGCGTCAGATTCGGATGGATAGACTTCATCGACGACATCAACGTGTCTAAGGCCCTGTTCGACGCCGTAGAGAAATACGGCAAGTCGAAAGGCATGGAAGAGATGATAGGTCCGCTCGGATTCACCGACCTCGACCCCGAAGGCATGCTCACAATGGGATTCGACCAGCTGGGCACTATGGCCACCATATACAACTATCCGTACTATCCGGAGCACATGGAGAAGCTGGGCGACTTCGAGAAGGACAACGACTATGTGGAGTTTAAGCTCATGGTGCCAGACAAGGTGCCCGAGAAATACACCAAGATAGCCGAGATGATACAGAAGCGCTACAACCTGCACGTAAGGAAACTCACCAAGAAGGATGTGTTTGAGGGCGGATACGGCAAGAAGATGTTTGACCTTATCAACACCTGCTTCAAGGATCTTTACGGATATTCAGAGCTGTCGGACAAGCAGATTCAGCAGTACATCAACATGTATTTCCCGCTTGCCGATCTTAGCCTCATCACCGTCGTTGAAGACCGCAACGCTGACAACAAGCCCGTGGCCGTTGGAATAACCATCCCGTCGCTTGCCAGGGCACTGCAGAAATGCCGCCGCGGAAGGCTCTGGCCCTTCGGATGGTGGCACGTGCTGAGGGCACTGAAGGCTCACAAGACCGAGGGCGTAGACCTGCTGCTGCTCGGAGTGCTGCCCGAATACCGCATGAAGGGTGCCAACGCACTTATGTTCTACGACCTCATTCCGCGCTATCAGGCATACGGATTCAAATGGGGCGAGAGCCAGGTTGAGATGGAGACCAACGAGAACGTGCAGAGCCAATGGCAGTATCTCGAAACCATCCTCCACAAGAGAAGACGCTGCTACAAGAAATGGCTGTAGATTTTCTGCCGGAAAAACGGCAGAAAATAATTAAAAATTAAAAAGTAAAAATTAAACAGCGAGGGGGATGGCAGGCGGTGATCATATCAACTTAAGCTGGCAGAAGTGTGGTAACAATTAAACAACGTTGATTATGGCTGACGGCAACAACATTGTGAAAGAAAAGGCGGAGAAGTTCGCCATACGCATTGTTAAGTGCAGCAGGTTCATAAGGGAAACCAAACGTGAATACTCGCTTGCCGACCAGCTGCTGCGTTGCGGCACCAGCATAGGTGCCAATCTTTATGAAGCTGAATTTGCACAAAGCAAAGCCGACTTTATAAGCAAGATGAGCATCGCGCTCAAAGAAGCGTCTGAAACCAAATACTGGTTGTGACTACTCCACTCGACAGACATACTGGAAGACAAGATTTACTACTCAATGAACACCGACTTGAAGAACATCATAAGTCTTCTTGTCTCAATATTGAGATCATTGAAGGGTGTAGACAGCAAGAAATAGCTGACAATACCACATTCCGCCGCCATTATGTTTCAGCCACGATGTTTAATTTTTAACTTTTAATTGTTAATTTTGGAATTTTATGAGCGAAGAGAATAAAATTACAACCGAGTATACTGACGACAATATCAGGCACCTGTCTGACATGGAGCACGTGCGCACCCGACCGGGAATGTACATCGGCCGACTTGGCGACGGATCCATGCCCGAGGACGGCATCTACGTGTTGCTCAAAGAGGTTATCGACAACTCTATCGACGAGTTTAAGATGAACGCCGGCAAGCGCATCGAGATTGACATAGACAACAACCTCAGCGTGATGGTGCGCGACTACGGACGAGGCATACCGCAGGGCAAGCTCATCGAGGCTGTTAGCGTGCTAAACACCGGAGGTAAATACGACTCTAAGGCGTTCAAGAAGAGCGTCGGACTCAACGGTGTGGGCATCAAGGCCGTCAACGCGCTAAGCTCCAGGTTCGAGGTGAGGTCTTACCGCGACGGAACGGTGCGCACGGCGACATTCGAACGCGGCGTGCTGAAGAGCGACACAACCGAGGAGACGCAGGACGAGACGGGTACATACATATACTTCGTGCCCGACGACACGCTCTTCAAGAACTACTCTTTCCACCACGACTTCGTGGAGACGATGCTGCGCAACTACACCTACCTGAACACAGGACTGACCATCATGTACAACGGACGCAGGATTCTGAGCCGCAACGGACTTGAAGACCTGCTCAACGACACGATGACCAACGACGGCATCTACCCCATAATACACCTCAAGGGCGAAGACATCGAGATAGCGTTCACGCACACCAACCAGTATGGCGAGGAGTATCACTCGTTCGTAAACGGACAGCACACCACGCAGGGCGGTACTCACCAGAGCGCGTTCAAGGAGCACATAGCCCGCACGATAAAGGAGTTTTTCAACAAAAACTTTGAATATACCGACATCCGCAACGGCCTCGTGGCTGCCATAGCCGTCAATGTTGAGGAGCCGATGTTCGAGAGTCAGACCAAGATTAAGCTCGGATCGCTCACCATGAGCCCCGACGGCGTCAGCGTGAACAAGTACGTAGGCGACTTCATCAAGAACGAGGTGGACAACTATCTGCACAAACACTCCGACGTGGCAGAGGTGATGCTGCAGAAGATTCAGGCCAGCGAGAAGGAAAGAAAGGAGATGGCAGGAGTGACAAAGCTGGCACGCGAGCGCGCCAAGAAAGCCAACCTGCACAACCGGAAGCTGCGCGACTGCCGCATACACTTCTCCGACGTGAAGAACAACCGCAAGGAGGAAAGCTCCATCTTCATCACCGAGGGCGACTCAGCGAGCGGTTCTATCACCAAGAGCCGCGACGTAAACACGCAGGCTGTGTTCTCTCTCAGGGGCAAGCCGCTCAACTCTTTCGGACTGACAAAGAAGGTGGTGTACGAGAACGAGGAGTTTAATCTGCTTCAGGCAGCCCTCGACATTGAGGACGGACTCGACACACTGCGCTACAACAAGGTGATTGTTGCAACCGATGCCGATGTCGACGGCATGCACATCCGACTGCTCATAATAACCTTCTTCCTGCAGTTCTTCCCCGAACTCATCAAGAAGGGGCACGTATATGTGCTTCAGACGCCGCTCTTCCGCGTAAGAAACCGCCGCACGAAGGTGCGCAACAAGAAGGCGCTCGAGGACGTAAAAGGCAAGAAGGGCGACTTCATCACCCGCTATTGCTACAGCGACGAGGAGCGCGTAAAGGCAATAGAGGAGCTTGGTCCCGACCCTGAGATAACCCGATTCAAAGGTCTTGGAGAGATAAGTCCCGACGAGTTTGTCAACTTCATCGGCCCCGACATGCGCCTCGAGCAGGTAACTCTGCACAAGACCGACCAGGTGCAGAAGCTTCTGGAGTATTACATGGGCAAGAATACGCCCGAGCGACAGAACTTCATCATAGACAACCTGGTGATAGAGGAAGACCGTCCCGAAGAGGAAGAAAAGTTCTGACAAGGGGCAAAAGGAACGTAAAGGAGACGCAGAATAAGCCCAACGGCAATGCTGATGAAACATAATGAGCATGCGGAAAGGGCATTAATGATATGCAGTAGAAGAATGAAAACCATGCAAAATAAGCACAAAAGCCATGCAGAATAAGCATGAAAACGATGCAGAGTAAGCATGAAAACAATGCAAGAGTCATTCATCCGCGCATCATCAGTCCCATTCCTCCCTTCTCTCCCACGACATCCGTTCCTCCCATAAGTCCCATCCCCCACAATCATCCCATAAAAGAAACATCACAACAATGATAAACACAACCATCAAAAAGATAAAAGCCGCACTGGCAAAGACGGCCACCAAGGCCCTCGTTGCCATGGCACCGGCTGTCGTGTCGTGCCTTCCTGCCGGCGCGCAGATGAACATCGACTTCTCTTACGACAGTCCGCTGCGCAAGCTGCAGATAGCCGAAATGGCAATAAACAACCTCTACGTCGACTCGGTTGACGAGAAGAAGCTCGTTGAGGACGCTATAAGGGGCATGCTGGAGAAGCTCGACCCCCACTCATCTTACTCCGACCCGGAGGAAGTGAAGGCCATGAACGAACCGCTGCAGGGCAACTTCGACGGCATAGGCGTGCAGTTCAACATGGTTGACGACACGCTGCTCGTCATCCAGCCCGTGTCAAAAGGCCCGTCGGAGAAGGTGGGCATCATGGCTGGCGACCGCATAGTGAACGTGAACGACACTGCCATTGCGGGCGTGAAGATGAAGAAAGAGGAGATAATGAAGCGTCTGCGCGGACCCCGCGGCACAACGGTGAAGCTGGGAATTGTGCGCCGCGGCGTGCCCGACGTGATGTATTTCACGGTGAAGAGAGACAAGATTCCGGTGAAGAGCGTGGACGCCGTCTACATGATTCGCCCGCAGATAGGCTACATAAGGATAGGAAACTTCGGCGCGACGACATACAAGGAGTTTATGGAAGGTATGGAGAAGCTGAAAGCCGAGGGCATGAAAGACCTGATACTCGACCTTCAGGACAACGGCGGAGGATATCTGCAGGCTGCCGTGGAGATAGCCAACGAGTTCCTGCCGAAGGACGATCTGATTGTATATACCGACGGACGCCGCATCAGACGCATGGACTATAAGGCGCGCGGCAACGGCTCTTTCCTGACAGGACGCGTGTATGTGCTCGTCAACGAGTTCACGGCGTCGGCCGCAGAGATTGTCACCGGAGCGATACAAGACCACGACCGAGGTATAGTAATCGGCCGCCGCACATTCGGAAAGGGCCTCGTTCAGCGCCCGATCGACCTGCCCGACGGCTCTATGATACGACTAACCATTGCCCACTATTACACTCCTTCGGGACGCTGCATACAGAAACCTTACACCAAAGGCGACCTGGAAGACTACGCGATGGACTTTGAGAAGCGTCTGAAACACGGCGAACTGACCAACCGAGACAGCATTCACTTCGCCGATTCGCTGAAGTTCTACACGCTGAAAGAACACCGCGTGGTGTACGGCGGAGGCGGAATAATGCCCGACACGTTTGTTCCTCTGGACACGCTTCAGTACACCAAGTTCCACCGTCAGCTCGTGCTGAAGGGCATTGTGATAAACACCGACCTGAAATATATCGACAAGAACCGCAAGCAACTGACAAGCGACTACCCGACGTTCGACGTGTTCAGAAGCCGTTTTGAGGTGCCGCAGGAACTTATCGACGAGATAATGAAGGAGGCGGAGAAGCAGAAGATAAAGCCGAAAGACGACGAAGAGCTGCAGCGCACGCTGCCTTATCTGAAGACACAGCTCAAGGCCCTCGTGGCGCGCGACCTCTTCGACATGAGCGAATACTTCCAGATTATCAACGAAACAAGCGACATCGTTAAGAAAGGAGTGGAGCTGTCAGAGGGAAAGTAAAGGGCTGACGAGATAAGAGAAATGGAACCAATAAGACTAATATGGCGCCTGTGCTGATATTGTTGCACGGCCATTAGTCTTATTGGTCCCATTACTCTTATCCCCTCAATCCTTCTCAGAGCTTAATCATGGCAAGCGCCTTGTTCTCGGCAGCCTCCATAATCTCGCGCTCTCCGGGGCCTTTGTCGTTGATGCCGCAGAGATGCAGGATGCCGTGGATAATCACACGGTGAAGCTCCTCGTTGTAGTCCTTGCCCAGCTGCTCGGCGTTTGAGCGCACGGTGTCGAGCGAGATGACTATGTCGCCGCTGATTGTGTCGTCCTCGTCATAGTCGAACGTGATGATGTCAGTGTAGTAGTTGTGGCCCAGATACTCGTTGTTAACCTCAAGAATCTTGTCGTCGTTGACAAACATATATCCTATTTCGCCAACCTTGCGGCCATATTCGGCGGCCACGGCCTTTATCCATGCCGATGTGTCGCGCTTTCTTATTGCCGGCATTTTTACGCCGTCGGTGTTGTATGTTATCATATTTTGCTGTTTATTTTCGTTCTGAAGGCTTGCCGCACGGCGTGCGGTAAGTTATAGCCAAGATGCGCTTAAGTGCGTCAGAAGGCTTTATATTGCCCTCTGCGGGCACGTCTTAAGGCTCCTTAATCTCTGTCTTGCGTCCCTGCTCAGGTGCGGGCAGAAACTCGGCGGCGTCCTTGCCGAAGTGGATAAGCTCGCGCACCATGCTCGACGACACGCTCTCATATTCAGGCTCGGCATACAGCAGGATGGTCTCTATGCCGCCTATCTTGCGGTTGATGTCTGCCTGCTCGCGCTCATACTCAAAGTCCTTGATGCTGCGCACGCCCTTGATGATGAAGCCGGCGCCCTCGCGGCGGGCAAAGTCGACGGTGAGGTCGCTGTACTCCTTTACCTCCACCTTAGGCTCGTCGGCATACAGGCGCGCAATGGCCTTCACCCTTGTCTGCGCGCTGTACATGTATTTCTTGCGCTCGTTGAAGCCCACGCCGATGACAATCCGGTCGAACAGCGGCAGCGCGCGTCTGACGATGGCATGATGACCGGTGGTGAAGGGGTCGAAGCTTCCTACGAAAATGCCTGTTCTCTGCATTGAATTCTATCTGTTGTAGTGTTATTTTCTCTGTTTAACGTCATTCCTTTCTAACGGCATCCATGGCCTATCCCATGCCGAAGAGGTCGGGCTCCATCACGTTGCCGGCATACGGATTGCGGCCGAAGTGGTTGTAGGCAAGCTCCGTGACCATGCGTCCGCGCGGCGTGCGCTTGATGAATCCCTCCATGATGAGGTAAGGCTCATACACCTCCTCAACGGTTCCGGCGTCCTCGCCTATTGCCGTGGCTATGGTGGTGATGCCCACGGGGCCGCCCTTAAACTTGTCGATGATTGTCAGCAGAATCTTGTTGTCAATCTCGTCGAGGCCATACTGGTCGATGTTCAGCGCCGTCAGCGCCACCTTCGATATGGCTGTGTCTATGCGTCCCGTGCCCTTAACCTGCGCGAAGTCTCTCACCCTGCGCAACAGGGCGTTGGCTATACGGGGCGTTCCGCGGCTGCGGCGCGCTATCTCTATGGCCGCCTCGTCGTCTATCGGCACTTTGAGTATTGATGCCGAGCGCTTAAGTATCTTGGTGAGCGTCTCGGGTTCGTAGTATTCCAGATGCAGATTGATGCCGAATCGGGCGCGCAGCGGCGCGGTGAGCAGTCCGCTACGGGTTGTTGCCCCCACGAGAGTGAAGGGGTTGAGATCAATCTGTATAGAGCGTGCCGACGGTCCCTTGTCGATCATGATGTCGATGCGGTAGTCCTCCATTGCCGAATATAGGTACTCCTCAACGACGGGCGACAGGCGGTGAATCTCGTCGATAAACAGCACGTCGTTAGGCTCGAGCGATGTCAGAATGCCTGCCAGGTCGCCCGGCTTGTCGAGCACCGGACCGCTCGTGAGCTTGAATCCCACGCCAAGCTCATTGGCAATGATGTTGCTCAGCGTGGTCTTTCCCAGTCCGGGAGGGCCGTGCAGCAGTGTGTGGTCGAGCGGCTCGCCACGGTATTTGGCGGCCTCTACGAACACCTCGAGGTTCTCCACCACCTTCTGCTGTCCGCTGAAGTCGCCGAAGCGCAGCGGTCTCAAGGCGTTCTCAAACTCCTTCTCGGCCGACGACAGCGACTCTTTTCTTATATCGAAATTATCGTCCATTATTCTTTTATCTTTCAGTCGAATGCAAAGTTAAGCATTTTATTTGTTATAATCACGCAAAACCATAAGAATATCTCAGCCGCGGCAGACGGCGGCGTCACTGTTTCCGGCAGGCCGCCCTGCCGCCGCTCTGTCTTTCCTGCGGGG
>NZ_HF986861.1:11222-14376 GCF_000431195.1 Prevotella sp. CAG:255
GCCGCCGCTCTGTCTTGCCTGCGGGGCATGTCGTGCCGGCGCCCGTGCCGTGCTGAAATGTGCCCGTGCAGCGGCCGTTTTCCGATATGTGCCCTTTTGCATTCCGAAAGGCCACCTTTTACACGCCAAAAGGCCGTCTTTTGCAGGCTAAAACATGGCCTTTTGCAACGCATTGAGCATCAGGGCGTTACGCAGGGGCATACCGACGCATCGCCGCCAAGCCATATACAGCACCCCCGCCGCCACACGCACGCCACCCCGTGCGCCACGCCCTAAAACCTGCCCGAAAGCCGTCAGAATGTCATATTATGTTAACACGAAGAGTATATAAATAGGTATTTAAACAGATTTTAATAAATTGAAATAAATTTGTAACAAGTTGTTAAATACACTATAACCGCAGCGTAACGGCTTTGTAACACAGAATGCAGACCTTTGCAGCGTTAAAATTATTTTAGTTTTTTATGAGAAAAAATTACAAAAAATTATCGCTATTTTGCTTATCTGCGATGCTTTCTGTAGCAGCAGTGGCTGTTACTGACTCTAACGAAGCTAACTTAGGAACCATGCGCGGACGAATCGTCGACAACTCTAATCAGGTGTTGCCCGGCGCAACCGTTATGATCGAGAATCTGCACACAGGTGTTGTTAGCGACGCTAACGGATTCTACACAATACCCAACCTGAAACCGGGAGTCTACACGGTGAAGGTTTCTTACGTAGGCTACCAGCCGACAACGGCTAAACTGACCATATCTGCCGAAAAGACAGAAGTGAAAGACTTCGTGCTGTCAGAGGGAATGGAGCTTAAGGGCGTTGAGGTAAAAGGAGCGTTCCACGGACAGAGCCGTGCGATAAACACTCAGAAGAATAACTTTAACATAACCAACGTCGTGTCGGCCGACCAGATCGGCAAGTTCCCCGACTCTAACATCGGCGACGCCCTGAAGCGTATCAACGGTATCAACGTGCAGTATGACCAGGGCGAGGCACGCTTCGGACAGGTGCGCGGAACATCACCCGACCTCACATCGGTAACCGTCAACGGCAACCGTCTGCCTTCTGCCGAGGGCGACATACGCAACGTGCAGCTCGACCTCATACCGGCCGACATGATTCAGACCATCGAAGTGAACAAGGTTGTTACGGCCGACATGGACGGCGACGCCATCGGCGGATCGATAAACCTCATAACCAAAAACACTCCGTACAAGGAAGTGTTCAACATAACGGCTGGAACGGGCTACAGCTGGATAAGCGAAAAGCCGCAGCTTAACCTCGGACTGACCTACGGCAACCGCTTCTTCAACGACAAGCTGGGCTTCATGGCAGCCATATCTTACCAGAACTCACCGGCTGGATCAGACAACACTGAGTTTGAATACGACATCGACGACGACGGCAAGGTGGTGCTCACCGACGCCGAGGTAAGACAGTACTACGTTACACGTGAGCGCCAGAGCTACTCGCTCTCACTCGACTACGTGTTCAACCCCAACCATAAAGTGTTCTTCAACGGTATCTACAACCGCCGCAACGACTGGGAGAACCGCTACCGCGTGTCATACAAAGACCTGGCAGACGGCGAGGGAGAGATGAAGGCCACGATAGAAACCAAGGGAGGATCGGCCGACAACCGCGGCGCACGACTTGAGCGCCAGCAGACCATGGACTACACCCTTGGCGGCGAGCACCTGCTCTGGGACAAGCTCTCTGCCGACTGGTCGGCATCGTTCTCAAGAGCTTCTGAGGGACGCCCCGACGAGCGCTACATGAGTCTTGAGCAGAAAGACATAACCATCAACATGGCAGACGCCGGACTGCGCCAGCCCTACTCTACAACATACATCAACCTCGACGAGGGCGAATGGAAGCTCGACGAGTTTACAAACGCCAACGAGAACATCATAGAGAACGAGTGGAAGTTCAAGCTCGACTTCGAGTTGCCGCTCGCAAACGGACTCTACGGCAACAAGCTTAAGTTCGGAGGAAAATACACACGCAAGTCGAAGACAAAGGACGTTGTATGCTACGACTACACCGACGGCTACGAAGCAATGTTCGGCGACGACTATTCTAACTACTACATCAACCGCATACGCGACGGATTCATGCCCGGAAGCCAGTATAAGTCGACAATGTTCATCGACAAGAACTACCTCGGAGGCATCAGCCACGTTGACCTGGCAGCCATGGGCGGCGAGCAGGTGCTCGAGGAGTCGGCAGGCAACTACGACGCAACAGAGCAGGTTTCGGCAGGCTATCTGCGCTTTGAGCAGAAGCTCGGAAAGAAACTTGAACTTATGCTCGGACTCAGAATGGAGGCCACAAACCTGAAGACAAGCGGCTTCAACTGGATTGTTGACGAGGACGAGAACGAATATCTCGAGCCGACCGGCACCTACAAGAACAACTATATCAACTGGCTGCCGAGCGTGTTGCTGAAATATAACGCCACAGACGACCTGAAGGTGCGCGCATCTTACACCAAGACGCTGGCACGTCCTAAATACTCTCACATGATGCCGGGCAGCAGCATCAACCGCACCGAATCGCCTGTTGAGGTGTTCGTGGGCAACCCTGACCTGAAGCCGGTTATCTCTAACAACTACGACCTGTCGGCAGAATACTACTTCAAGAGCGTAGGTCTGGTGTCTGCATCACTCTTCTACAAGCGCATCAACGACTATATGGTTGAGCATGTGTCTAAAGGCAGCTACGGAAACTACGACGACTGCAAGATAACACGACCCGTAAACGCATTCGACGCAGACCTCCTGGGCGTTGAGCTCGGACTGCAGCGCGACTTCGGATTCATACATCCGTCACTCAAGTGCTTCGGCTTCTACGGCAACTATACCTACACTCACAGCAACGTGGTCAAGTCAGTATTCGGCAACAAAGACGAGCAGGCTCTGCCCGGTTCGCCAGAGCACATGGCCAACGCGTCGCTCTACTTCGACAAGGGCGGACTGAACGTGCGTCTCTCTTACAACTTCACTTCTGCCTTCCAGGACGACGAGGAGTATCAGGAAGAGGCACAGCTGCGCCGCTACTACGACAAGGTTAACTATCTCGACCTGAACGCAAGCTACACATGGGGCAAGGACATCAAGTACACCTTCTATGCCGCTGCCAACAACCTGCTGAACCA
>NZ_HF986861.1:14399-35957 GCF_000431195.1 Prevotella sp. CAG:255
CTGATGAACCAGCCGCTGCGCTACTACCAGGGAGAGAAGGACCGCACAATGCAGGTGGAGTACTACGGAGTGAAGCTCCAGGCCGGATTCAAGCTCAGCTTCTAAGCAGGAAACGACTGAACGGTCATGAGAGTAATGTTTAAGAAGAATAGATTTATAATGAATTCCTGAAACGGATTAGCACAGATGAAACCGGGAAAACAGGCGTGAGAGAGTACAAAATGACTTACAGCAAGTTATCAGTATGTGCTCAGCCTGCTGTCCCGGCTTTGCTTTCAAAACGAATATAAACAACAAAAACATCACAACAATGAAGAAACTTTCAACAACTCTGATTTTGCTTTTAGTGGCCGTGATGAGCATCATGGCGCAGACTCCCGAGCAGTGGGCCAAGCTGGAGAAGGATGTCAACTTCTACGTGGCCAACGACCTGGGACGCAACGGATACTACGACCAGAAGCCTATAGCTGAACTGATGGGACGCATGGCCGAGACCGTGGGCATAGAATGTGTAGCAGCGCCGGGCGACGTGCATCACTTTGAGGGTGTGCGCAGCACGCAGGACCCCCTCTGGATGACCAACTATGAGCTTATATACAGCCATCCCGAACTGATGCTCGACTGGTATCCGACGCTCGGAAACCACGAGTACCGCGGCAACACGCAGGCCGTGCTCGACTACACAAACGTGAGCGCACGCTGGGCCATGCCGGCAAGATACTACACAAAGGTGATTGAGGACGGCGGAGTGACCGTAAGACTGGTGTTCATAGACACTGCACCGATGATTGACAAATACCGCAACGACACCGAAAAATATCCCGACGCAGGCAAGCAGGACTACAACAAGCAGCTCGAATGGCTCGACTCTGTGCTCTCTTCGGCCAAGGAAGACTGGGTTATCGTGCTGGGCCACCACCCCGTTTATGCCGACACGGGCAAGGACACATCTGAGCGCGGCGACATGCAGGCACGCCTGAACCCGATACTGACCAAGCACAAGAACGTGAGCATGTATATATGCGGACACATACACAACTTCCAGCACATACGCAAGCCGGGCTGCAACATCGACTACGTGGTGAACACGAGCGGATCGCTGAGCCGTCCGAAGGTGAAGGCTGTAGACGGAACACAGTTCTGCAGCGGCGTGACGGGCTTCTCGCTGGTATGTGCCGACAAGACCACCCTGTCGCTCCATCTCATCGACAAGGACGGAAAGGTGGTATACACGGTTAACCACAAGAAATAACAAATTCTTCTTTTTTCTTTAAAATTAAGCACTATTAAAGGCGGCAAGGACAACATCCCTGTCGCCTTTTGCTTTTCTTGCGGCATGCTTACACGCCCGGAAAGCGTGCCTCTTCATGTGTATTCGATGTGCAAAAACGGCTGACGGCAACTTACTTCATAACCTTCTGATAATCAGCCACATAAAAACAGCCATGCAAAACATGCCCTTTCAGCCTGCAAAAGGTGGCCTTTCGGACGGCGAAACATGGCCTTTTGCAGCGCAAGACACGGCATTTCGGAAAACGGCATCGCAGGGCATGCCTAACAGAAGACATCAATGCTGAAAATATTTTACATCACGCCGTTACGCCACACCACCCTGCCCCGGCAGCACAATCATGCCCGGCAGGCAAAATTTATGGTCTCCTTACTTGTGCGTGAGCCTCAAACGTTGTATATTTGTGCCTGACGAAGGGCTGCACGGCCGCATGGCACGCCGCACGGCAGACCGGCCACGGTAACGGCACAATGCGCCCGAAACAAACTTATATGAAGACAATGAACACTGAAGAATTTATAATGCTCCACCGCAACGACGACGTGAGGACGCTCGCGCTGAAGGCTGCCGGAACCGAAGGCATCGACCTCGGCTACGCGCTCAACCAGATTGCGGGATGGCAGACGGCACGCAAAAAACTGCCTCAATGGGCTGCCGACAGCGGCATAAAGTATCCGCCGCACATATCAATGGAGCAGTGCTCGTCGGAACAGACTGCAACATACAAGGCAAACATAGCGCAGAGGCTCGTCAGCGGGCTGCCACGCGAGGAAGAGAGCGTGCTCGTTGACCTGACGGGCGGACTGGGCGTCGACTTCTCCTACATGGCGCGCCGCTTCAGCCGTGGCGTCTACGTTGAGCGCCAGAGCCATTTGTGTGAGCTCTCGCGGCATAACATGGGCGTGCTGGGCATCAGTCAGGCCGAGGTGGTCTGCGCCGATTCTGAGCAATTTATGGGCCAGATGGGGCATGTCACGATGATATTTGCCGACCCGGCACGGCGCGACAGCCATGGCGGAAGGACTTTTGCCGTGGCTGACTGCACGCCCGACGTGCTGGCCATGCGCGACGAGATGCTGGCCAAGGCCGACTTCGTGATGCTGAAACTGTCGCCCATGCTCGACTGGCACAAGACGGTGGCCGACTTCGGCAGCTGTGTGGGCGAGGTGCACATCGTGTCGGCAGGCAACGAGTGTAAGGAGCTGCTGCTCGTCATGTCGGCACGCTTTGACGGACTGACCAGCGTTACGTGCGTCAACGACGGCAGCATATTCAGCTATAATCCGCAGACAGACATACAGAGAAATATAACGGATGAAGACGGCACGGGCGATGACGCCGGCAGCAACGGCAGCCGCGCGCCGCTGAGCCTGCAGCCGGGCATGAGCCTGTATGAGCCCAATCCGTCGGTGATGAAGGCAGGATGCTTCGGCCGCATAGAGGCAGCCTTCGGCGCAAGACAGATAAGCCGCGACAGCCATCTGTTCGTGTCGGAGCAGAGAGCCGTCGGATTTCCGGGCCGCGCCTTCGTCATAAAAGCCGTGAGCAGCATGAACCGCAAGGAACTGAAGAAGGCGCTCGGCGGCATAGGCAAGGCAAACATAACCACGCGCAACTTTCCGATGAAGGCCGAGGAACTGAGAAAGCGGCTGAAGCTGGGCGACGGGGGCGACTGCTACATCATGGCCACCACCACGGCCGACGGCTCGCACGTGCTGATAATATGCGCCAAGGAGTGAGCCGGAACATATATGACGACATAACAAAAAACATAAACAGCAATGAAAAAATCTATATTATCGCTGGCACTGGCGCTGCTTGCGGCAGTGGCAACGGCACAAGGACCGCAGGTAAGGACAGCCTGCGGAGTGGTTGAAGGCACCTGCGAGTCGGGCATAAAGGTGTTTAAGGGCATACCCTTTGCAGCGCCGCCCACAGGCCCACTGCGCTGGAAGGCACCGCAGCCGGCAGCCCGATGGCAGGGCGTGCGCAAGGCAACGGAGTTTGGTCCCAACCCTATGCAGCAGCCTATATACGGCGACATGAACTTCGGCACAAAGAAGATGAGCGAAGACTGCCTGTATCTTAACATCTGGACACCGGCAAAAAGCATGGACGAGAAGCTGCCCGTGCTGATCTACTTCAACGGCGGCGGACTAATGGCAGGCAGCGGCAGCGAGCCGCGGTATGCCGGAATGAGCATGGCGCGCAAGGGCATCGTGGCCGTTACGGCAAACTACCGCGAGGGCATATTCGGATTCTTCGCGCATCCTGACCTGTCAAAGGAGACAGCATACAAGGGCTCGGGCAACTACGGCTTTATGGATCAGGCGGCAGCCATACAGTGGCTCAGGGACAACATAGCGGCATTCGGCGGCGACCCCGACAGGATAACCATTGCAGGCGAGTCGGCAGGCTCGATGTCGGTGAGCGCGCTCATGGCATCGCCCGTGTCGCGAAACCTCTTCTGCAGGGCAATAGGCTCGAGCGGTTCGGTGATAGCCTTCGGCAAGATTGCCACGCTGAAGGAGGCCGAAAAGGCAGGAAAGGAGAAGATGAAGCAGATGGGGTGCAAGTCGCTCGAGGAGCTCAGGGCTCTCAGCGCCGACGAACTGATGGAGCGCGCGGCCGTAAGAAGCAGGCCGGCATACAACATAGACGGCTACTTCTTCGCCGAGCAGCCCGAACAGACCTTTGCCGGGGGCAGGCAGGCCAGAGTGCCGTTGCTGGTTGGCGGCAACTCTGAGGAGGCTCAGCCGTCATTCATCCTGCAGGGCAAGCCGGCCACGGTGGCAAACGCCACAGAGGCAGCCCGAGCCGTGTTCGGCAGCAACGCCGAGAAGGTTGTGCAGCTTTACGGCATCAGCACCGACGCCGACGTGAGCGGAGAGCCGGGCATGATGCTTGCCTCCGACATGTTCATAGGCTTCGGCACGTGGAAATGGGCACACATGCACACCATGAGCAGCGGTCAGCCCGTATACAGATACGTCTACTGCCACCCGCGCCCGGCAATGAGAATAAGCGGAAAAGTGGCAGGACTGGCTGGCGGACTGAAGGACAAGGAGGACGGCGACGACAAGGCACCCGAGGCAAAGGGAGCCGTACACTCGGCCGACATAGAGTATGCCATGGGCACGCTGCCCACCAACCGCGTGTTCGACTGGCAGCCGGAAGACTTCCTCATGTCGGACATCTTCTCGGGATATTACGCCAACTTCATAAAGACGGGCAACCCCAACGGACTGGGGCTGCCAGACTGGACGCCGGCAAACGGACAAGAGGCAGTGCCCGTGCTGCGGCTCGACGTAAACACGACGATGACCACAGACAGGCAGACCGAGGAGCGGTATAAGCTAATTGACACAATGATGTGGGGCACAAAGAAATAACACTGCACGTAAACTGGCGGCAGGATTTGAAGTAAGCATGCCCTGACAAGAAGCATGCTGATGCCGCAATATGATAAAACAAGAAAGGGAGACACGCCGACACAGGCATGTCTCCCTTTCTTGTTTATCCCAAATCGGTTATAAGGATTCGGTCGGGATTTTTGCTTTATATTGAGCGGATTTTCGTTAGATTTTTCGCAGGCATAGCGGGCTATGTCAAGAAAAAACTAGCAAAAAGACGCCAATAGAAACAAAAAGACTGGCTGAAAGCATCAATGCACAAAATTGATAAAGTAATATGCGGTCTAATGACCGATTTGGGTTAATATCGTTTTATAATGGATTTATCGCCACAAAACCTGAGCGCCGCAGGACATACGGAATGAAGAATGGCCGCAGGAGCCATTTTAAGGCCGTCTGAGGCGTCGAATGAAGCAGAGCCAATAAAGTATGCCTGCGCACAGCAAACACACGGGAAACGCGCTCCAAACGCCTACAAGGCCCCAGCCGCTGTGTATGCCGAGGAACCAGCCGAGCGGCAACGACACCACGAAATAGGAGAAAAAGGCTATCCAGATGAGCGGACGCACGCACGAAATGCCGCGAAGGGCGTTGGCAAAGGTGTACTGAAGGCCGTCGCCAAACTGATAGACGATGAGCGGTATGACGGTCTGCGACACGAGGACACACACCTCGGCGCTGTCTGTAAACCAATAGCTGAACGTATTGCGCAGCAGAAACACGGGCACCGAGAGCACGAAGGCTATGAGCATGATGACATGAAAGCCGGCATAGGCAGCGTCGCGCACGGCGGCTGTGTCGCCCTGACCGTGGAAATAGCTCACCCTGACGGCTATTGCGGCAGCCATGCCGCTGTTGACCATATAGAGCAGCTGCGAGGCCGTGAGCGTAACCTGATGTGCGGCAAGGGCCGTTATGCCTATCCAGCCCACGAAGATGGCAGAGAGCGAAAAGGCCGCGCACTCCATGCCGAGCTGCATGGCAACGGGCCAGCCAAGGGTGTTGATGCGGCGGAAGTCGGCACGGTTGAGCCGTCCGGCGGCATATCCGCGGCGGTAAGGGGCATAGCTGCGGTGAAACACGAACACGGCAACGAAGGCCACGAACATCACGATGCGCGACACCATGGTGCTGATGCCGGCGCCGAGAAGGCCCAGCTCGGGCATGCCGAAGGCTCCGTAGATGAGCACATAGTTGCCGAAGATGTTGAGCACGTTGCCGCCCAGGATGACGAACATCGGCACGCGCGTGTCGGTTATTCCGTCGTAAAACTGCTTGAAGGCGTTAAACCAGCACAGAAACGGCAGCGACACTATGTTGACCAACAGATATGAGCGCATATATGGCAACAGCTCAACGGGCTGCCCCATGCGGTGCAGGTTGAGATAGAACACGGCCGACACTATGAGCAGTATGACGGCCATGAGGCTGTTGGCTGCAAGGCTGTTGCGCAGTATGCCGCCAATCTCTTCCTTCTCGCCGCGGCCGAACATGGCGCCCACGATGGGCGTAAGGCCGTAGGAGAAGCCCATGGCGAAGATAACGATCAGGGTGAACATGGTGGTGACAAAGCTGGCGGCTGCCAGCTCCATCATGCTGTGGTGGCCTATCATGAGCGTGTCGGCAAAGCCGAGTACCACGTTTCCAATCTGTCCCACCACAATGGGCACGCCGAGCGAAACGAGCGCGCGGTAGTGTGTTGTGTATCTTTTCAGTGTGAAGTGCATAACGGGTGCAAAGATAGTGCTTTTTTCATAAAAGCCCACCCTTTTGCCCTTCCTTGCACGGCGATGACAAAATATTTTACTGCATCATGCATCTACAAGGACTGAAACACGGCAAAAATAACGGGAACATACGGAAGGCGATGAACAGAGAGATAGAAATAGGCTGCTTTTATAATCTATAAAAACTCCATGTTATAGCGTAACCTTGCAGAAATACCGCAAAATCCGGCAGACAATAACATTACATGGCATAACACATAAAACTGCATGCAGGTAACAGCAACGCACAGGACTGGATAACGAAAAAGATAAATAATCAGATGCGTTCTGCCAACGTCATCCACCAAAAATATACAAATGCCTCCGCAGAGACATAAATCCCTTATATGTAAAGGCTGCGCCCTGACCACCCAGTCACATAACCGGGCGGTCAGGGCGCGCCTAAAGATTATAAAAAAATTCTACATTATCATTACCTTCTTACGTAGCAAGCTGTTACCGCTCTTAACCTCGACTACATATGTGCCGCGTGCAAGCGATGCTACTGATACATGGCCGCTTACTCCGGCAGCATTGTATACGCATACGCCGTTTACTGAATATATGCGCACGTCAGCCTTATCTGTGCCTGCTATGTCGATAGTGCCCTCACCCGAGTTGAATGATACCTCTACATCGTCAGCAATCTCATTTTCGGTAATACCCGTTGTCAGGTCATCATATGCACTAAGATTCATGATCCAGCCCAAGTTACCATACTCATTTTTCTGGTTGAAGCCTCCGAAAGTCAGTCCTTCAGGATTATTTGAATATATCACACCAAAGTGCCCGTCGGGGAAGTTCTCCATCAGCTCGTTGTAAGCCTTCTCGCTGTGCTCCCTTACCCAGTCGCCAAAGTCCATCACTGCGCCGTTCTTATGTACGTACGGAACTCTGTCGAGCGGAGGCATGTATGCCGGCTGACCCAAGAATACGGTACCATCGTCAAGCACGGCCGTAGGGAACAGTCCGTCGACTCCCTCAAGTACGGTCACCTCTTCGGTCTCAGGGTTAATTATGACCGGCTTAGTCTCGGTGGTAGTTACCATGTATTTACCGTTGTTGCTAAGGTTCATTTCAAGGATGTGGAACACGTTTTCGCCGATTAGGTATTTGCCTAGACGATCGTAATACAGCATGATAGAGTCATTATAAGCCTGTCCGTCGCTCAAAAACTTGTTGTAGTCCTCTGCGTATCTGTTTTTGCGGTCTGCACCGTCGGGCGTATCAGTGTTGAAGAAGTCGGTCTTGTGTTGGTTGGGGTTGTACGTCGGCCACGGCCACCTTTCTTCTTCCGGAATGGTAAAACCTGCATGCTCTACGGAATCATTATAGGCGGCAAGAGCCTCGTTGAAGGCTTCAAGTTCCTCGGCAGTATAGTATTCTGTTACGTCAGGCTCTTTGGGCACATATTGGGGCCACTCGGGGGCTATCTCGTCCTTGTTGAAACAGAAGTCGCTACAAAGCTCCTTGTAAGTCCAATCCCTGGTCTGCGCCGAAGCCCTCTTCCACATTACAGGGAAGTAGATGGTGCCGGAGGCATCGATTAGTCGTCCGTATATAGTCAATCCGTCGCCAGAAACGCCAAGAAGCCACGCGCCCTGTGTGAGGCGGTTGTCAAAACCTATCTTATCGAAAGGCAATTCCTCGTACATATCGTAATCTCCCGATTCGTTGCGGTACCATATCACCGGCTGGTAGTAACTGAAACGTTCACCGTTATTGTCGATACCTGAAATCGACACATTGCCAGCGATGAAAGAACCGTCTTCGGGCACTCCATAGCACGTACCCGAAATGCCCTCCGGCGTGGGCAGTGGCACAAAACCATCACCCTCGGTGACATAGCACGGCATCTGGGCGCTGTTGTTGGGAGCGTACGAGCCTGCCGCAATACCGCAGTCGGCAACGGCTCTAATGTCGTATATCACACCTGTTTCTTCAAACACGCTCAGCTTGCCAGTCTTGGCGTTAATAAAATAGCCTATGCCCTGAGTCGAGCCTACGGCATAGCTGCCGTTTGACGACACGTTCGTTATTATAGCCTCATGGGTCTGGAATGGTATGAGCGACTCTTGTGCCGGCGCTGCACAAAAACAACATATTGTCACTAACGATAATAAAGTTTTTTTCATACGGTTAAGATTTAAATTAGATAACAGACAAATTCAAAAAGCGCTTTATTAAATATCAATTCCCTATGCGTGACTGTTTCGTCACACCTGCAAAATTATGACATGACAAAAGAAAATGCAAATCAAAAATATCCAATTTCAAGAAATTGGTGATAATACGCAATAAAAGCGGCGGTTTTAGTTATAAAACTGTCATGCTTAGTGTAATATGGTCATAAAATGCGCGACGCAATGCATGTCTGCGCATTGTCAGACAGACGCTTTCAGCTTGTCTTTATACATTGATGGGGTGATGCCGACCACCTTGCGGAACAGCTCGACGAAGGTGGTGTACGACTTAAAGCCTACGCTCTCTGCGATGGCGTTGAGCGTGTAAGAGCCGTAAGTGCCGGTGTCGGCCATGCGCAGACAAGCCAGACGTATGCGGTAGTCGTTAACGTAATTCTTGAAAGTCTTGTGGAAGGTGTCGTTTATCACGAGAGACACGTACTTGCTGTTGGAGCCTACGAGCGTGGCGAGGCGCGCAAGAGAGAAGTCGCTGCTGCAAAACTCGGTCGAGTTTTCCATCACGTCGATTACCGCGTCGAGCAGTTTCCTGCGCATGTCTTCGCTGATTGCCAGAGTCTTGTTCTTGCCGTCAGCATCGTCAGCAGTAGTGGCTACGGCAGTATCTGGCGCTTCGCCGGCTCCGTCGGAATGTTCCTGCGACGCACGCAGGGCTGCCAGCTCGGCCTCCGAGCTTTTAAGCCGGTTGTTAAGCTCAAGCATGCGCTGCCTGGTGAACTCCTGTTGCTTGACGAAGTCGCGGTTGATTACAAACAGGTCGTTGTAGCTCTTGTCTATCTTGCCCTTCTGGCGGTACACAAGCAGGAGCAGCACTCCTATCACAGCGGTCACGACAGTGACGCCGGCGATGGTGAGCCTCTGGCGTGAAATGGTCTGCAAGCGTTCCTTCTCGCGGGCGTTGAGCGAGGCTATGTATTTGTCGTACTTGTCCATCTCATAAAGCGTCTGCTCGTTTTTAACGGCATCAAACTTGTTTGTGTCGAATATCGAGTCCTTCTCATGCTGATAACGGGCCCTGTAGCGGCTTGCTGCCTTGTAATTGCTTACTGAGTCATAAAAGTCAGCATATTTTACAAGGACATCAAGATAGACATGCAATATGCCGTGCTTTACAGCTGTACTCTCGCACAAACGCAGGTATTTCAATGTTGAATCGCGATTGCCAAGACTCATATAGTTATTATACAGCTCTCTGTAAGCAGAACAAATGTATCGCGGCCCCATCTTGTTCTTAACAGCATAGTTCAACAATTCGTTGTACGTATTTATGGCCTCGGGGTAGTTTTTCTCCGCCATGAGAATCAGTCCGAAATTGAAAATACCCATGTAGCAGTTTTCCTTGTCCGTAGGATTCTTCACCTTCTCGGACATCTTATAGTATTTTCTGGCAGAGGACGTATTACCCTTGATAATGTTTACTTTCGTCATGTTGGCAAGAATCTTGTATGCATTGGCCTTGTCGCCGTATTTATGGCAAAACTCATAGCCTTTCTTGTAATACGACAAGCCCTTTACATAGTCGCCGAATACGCAGTATACGTTGGCTATATTGTTGTAGAAACGCCCTGTTTCGTGCTTGGCCTTGCAATCGTTGTTAATGCGCAGTCCGCTGAAATAGGCAGAGAGAGCACCTGCGTAGTTGCCTTTCATATAGAGAATATTGCCTTTCTTCAGATATGCCATTGCGCATTGCTGTTTGTCTTTGTCTGAGAGTTTGTCGTTCATTCGGTTGCACGCCACCATGTAATACACCAGCGCGGTGTCGGAATGTCCGGCATTGAGATAATGTTCTGCCTTCTTCATTATATAGTCTATCGAGGCGTCTGATGTCTTTTTGACCAAGGTCATATAGTCTTTCGCCAACACGCGGGCACCGGCGCATGAGGGCAGGAGCATCAGCAGCACAAGCAGAAGCGTGCGCAACGCCATGAAGCAAGACTTTAAAACAGAACGAGAGGCGCCGGCCTTATCGTATGCAGATTCTGCCGTAGAGAGCTGCGAACCAAGGCACGGAGATATCTGTGATGCCGGATTATAGGATGAATTTATAATGCTTATGATGTTTTTCATTAGCCGTAAGATTTCTACGTTTATATTCAAGGCCTGGAAAGAAAGCCAAAATATCAGCAAAGATAGTGAAAGGTGAGAGCAATACAAAATGAAAAACGTATTTTTTTATTTTTATTGCCGAACCGATGCCTGTCTTATCAAAAGATAGTGAAAGGCGAGAGCAATACATATTGCATACCATGACTAAGGCAAACAAGCAAAATATGGCAAAAAAAGGGTGCGGCTCTTACGAACGGCGCCCTTGGGCTATGGTATATTCATCTTAAAGTTGCCGCAAGCGGCGCTAAACGGGATGTTATTTCACCTCTATCTGACGTGCCGCAAGACATTCGGGCTTAGCCATCTTTGGCAGCGTTACGGTGAGCACGCCGTCGTTTACTCTAGCTGCGATAGCCTCCTTCATCAAAAAGTACAGGCCTGCTTGCTTTAGCCAAAGAGTCTTTATACAGTTCAAGGGCGTGATTGTAGACGGCCTGTTCCTCTTCGGTAAAATACTCTGGGATGTCTGGCTTTTCGGCTTCTGAGACTATTCGGGACAAATCCCGTCTTTGTTGAATACAAAAGCCTTCTCAAGACCGTTGCTTGGGAAGGCTTTTGTCTGTTAACATCTGAAATTAACTTGTCCAGGTTTTATGTATATGTAGTCTGTTGGTTGCTGACATCGTCAATTTCATTTGTTCATCATAAGTTATAACGTTTTTAAAGGCTATTAATCATGGAAACGTGTTATTTGATAATTATCTTTTTCACAACAGCTTTTCCACCCTTGCTTATTTTTAGAACATAAATACCCGGTGTTACGCCGTTCAGTGATATGGCGTTTGCAGCAGACTGTGATACGCAGATACCGTTTGTGTTAAAGATTTCTGCTTTGTCAAACTCACCGTTAATATTGATGTTCTTCGTTTCAGAATTGAACGATATGCTAAGGTCGTCGATAGTATATTGGCTGATGTCAGTGCTGCTGTCGAAGATGAAGGCTTCTGATGCGTCAGATACAGAACCGTCAGTATAATATGCCATTACGTAATAGCTGTCGCCATCCTTTGCGTCATTGTCGAAGTAGTGGGTCTGAAGTTTGTCGAGAACAGCTGTAGACAACAATTCTCCGTTGCGGAAGACGCTGTAGTATATGTTCTCTGTTTCTGATGGCTTCAGTTCCGGCTCGTCTGTCACGCAACCGGTAATGTTCCAGCAGCAAGGTGATTTTTCGTTGTTTTCACCGTAAAATTCTGACACTTTTTGCCAAGTTGCTCCGTTGTCCTCAGAGAACAGGTCGCTCTTTCCTGCAATAAACTTGTCTGAAACGGCGTAGAGCAGAGGTATCTGTTCTGCATCATAGTCGTGTACCTTGATGCCTATTTTAAGCTCTTTGCTTCCGTCAATGAGCAGAGGCTCGTCAAGTGCTGTTGTAAAGTATTCATTGTATGGCAGATCTTCTATTTCTTGCTCTCTTACAAGCTTGCCGTCTTCAAATACAACGATTGCGGCGTGTATGCCTTTGTTTACTTCATACCAGTCGTAGAAATTGATGATGGTTGTTACTCCTGTCAGATACTTTCCTTTGTATGGTGCAAGGTCGTCTTTATCGAAGGCGTTGGCTCCGATTACTTCTTTTCCTTCGTTGCCGAGCGTAAACATGCTTTCAACCACGCTGTTGATATGGTTCAGCTGATAAGCACCGAAATTGTTCTTCCATATAAGTGAAAGCGGTGTGTCGCTGCTGTTCTTGCAGCCTGTAAGTCCTTCGGGAGCGTCTTTCTTTACTTCGTTGCCCGTTGTTATTTTCACGTTCTCAATATCCACGTAATATAATGACTTGCCTTGGCCGTGGCTGTGGAAACGGATAGAGAATATCTTGCCTGCAACCTCTTTTGATATGTCCACGTTTATCATGTTCCATTTGTGCTGCGGGTTTAATTCTGCAATCGACCAGTCGCCTACAGATTTCCATGTGTCGCCGTTGTCTGTTGTCACTTCGAGGCTTATCGAGTCGTTGTCAAGAGCTTGGTCTTCAATGTTGATGAATCCGTAGATATTGGCAAATGAAACATTCACTGATTCTTCGTTGGTGGCGTCCATAGGTCTTGATACAAGACTTGATGAGTGGGGCTTGGCGCTGCTTACGTATATAGCGGCGCATGTTGTCTGAAGCAGTCCGTAGCCGTCCAAAATCCATTTAGTGTCTTCGCCTTCGCCATAGTCAGCCTCAGTAGTCCAATAGTTTGTATCGAGTGAGCCTGAGTCGAAGTCGTCAAAGAATGGCAGGGCGTAAGTGTCGGGAACAGATGCTTTAAAAGGAACTGATTTTTGTGAAAGCATTGTGCCTCCGTCAGCCTTTGCCAGAACTGCCTCTACAGTATATTCGGGGTGTCCGTATATGTCTTTGTCTCTGAAAGACATTTCCTGCTCTGTTGCTTCTATATTGCCTATAAGTTCACCGTCGCGGTATATGTTATATGATTTCAGTGTAAGAGTCTTATATTCAGTTTCGTCTTTTGTCCACGACAGCTTTGCCTCTTTCAGTGCGTCAGACTTTGCATTGAGTCCGGTTGGGGTCAATGGTATTTCAGTGTTGCTGATGTCATCTACGTTCAACACCCAGAATTTAGGTGTCTGCTGGAGGAATGTGTTGTAGATATCTGCATTTCCTGCAATAGTCTGGCCGTCAGCAGAGATGAATGATGGTATTGTCAGTGTTTCCTCATCGAAAGTGAAATCAATGTCAGGATTTACGCCCTCAGCTGCTATTGTCATGTAATAGCTGAAGTCGTAGATTGCATTACGCTCGTATGAATACCAGAAAGGATGTGTGTAAGGCATCGGACCTAAGATGGGGTTGCCATAGTCGTATGCTCCGGCAACGTTTCCATTGTTGTCAATGCTTGCATAGCTGAAGTTGTTCCAGTTGTCATATTCACCAAAAGAAGGCAAAGGTCTGCATTCTTTTGTTTCTGTGTTGTATATATAAGTCTTGAACGTGTTGCTTTCGCTGAAAATAACGAATTTTCCATTCGGGCTTACATCAATAAGATTCATTACGCATAAATAACGGAATTCTATGCCCAGGTCTTCGTGTGTCAGGACGGTTATCTTGTCGTCATCCCAGATGCACAGGTAAGTACCTTTGTCGTCATCTTCATTAGATGTTATGATGCCGAATATTTTTCCGTCTGATGATATTTTCATCGCGTATCCGTTTTTCATATTTTCGGGTACGGTAAGAAAATCTATAGCGTATTTACCTTCGCTGTTCTTGACCCACTTACACGGAGTAATAAAAGCGCCTGAACCGGTATTGAAGTTTCCTACCACAATGTTGCCGTCTTCAGAAATGTCTTGGCTGAAGGCGCCTTCGGCAGAACTTGAAATGGTGGAAATGTCAAAGTCGCCATATTCTAATAAAGTGCGTTTTCCGTTTTCCCATATAGCGGCAGAAATCGGGTTCTCTTCAGAAGCCAGCTTAATGTCTGTGTTGATGACGTCTCCGCAAATAATACCATTGTTGCTTACGGCCTTAAATCTGCCACACTTTGTGAAGTCGCTCGGGTCAGCCTCTGTGATCCATGAAAGCGTTCCGTCTTTTGTGTTGTAAATGAAGCTTTCCATGTTCATTCCGTTTATGGAATGCTCAGTGGCTAATGACGTTCCGACAAAGTATTGGCCGTTGGATGATATTCCACATCCGCTGATGTTTTCGCCAAGGATCTTGAATCCTTTCTCTGCGTTGGCATTATTCGGTAATGCCGTAAAAGCAGCCATTAGAAAAATGAAGATCTTTTTCATAAGCAAAAAGGTTTAAAGTTTTTAAAACAATTATTTCACACAAATATTCATTGTCCGGTTTACGTCTGCCAGAAAACAGAACAAATATCTTCAAGAAAGCATTATGTCCGGCAGACTTTTCTCACTTGCAAATGTATGCATTGCTTTAAACAAATGCAAACCGAAGATATCCAACTTTCTGAAAATCGGTGATAATAAATAATAAAAAGTCTGATTATATTTACAATCAGACTTCAATTTTCAGGAAATAATCTTAAATGGCATAAAAACTTTACACACAAGTATCAAACAGACTCTTTCAGTTTGTCTCTATACATGGAAGGTGTTATTCCAACAATCTTACGAAAAAGTTCAACAAATGTTGTGTACGACTTAAACCCTACACTCTCCGCTATGGCGTTCAACGTATAAGAACCATAGCCTGCTGTGTCGGACATACGCAGACAAGCAAGATGGATGCGGTAATCGTTAACATAATTCTTGAAACTTTTATGGAACGTGTCGTGTATTACAAGCGAAACATACTTGTTGTTAGAGCCCACTAAAACGGCAAGGCGAGCAAGAGAAAAATCGGGACGGCAAAATTCCGTCGTATTCTCCATTATATCAATCACTGAATCGAGCAGCTTTCTGCGCATGTCATCATTGATGCCACCCGACTTGGCTTTATGTGCCATATCGTCAGACTGCTCTGAGACACCGGCATCCTTGACGACATCATCGGCATCATAGGCAGCCAGCCTACCCCGAAGCTGTTCGGCCTCGGCCTCCGACTCTTTAAGACGGCTTACCGCATCGCTCAGGCGCTGCCTCATTATCTCCTGATTATTGACAAAGTTGCGGTTGACGACAAACAGATTGTTGTAGCTCTTGTCTATACGCTTTTTCTGTCTATATACAACAAGCAAGAGCAGCCCTACGACAAGCGTTACCACAGACACTGCGGCTATGGTGTATCTTTGCGCCGAGATTGTGAGCACACGCTCCTTCTCGCGCTCGTTGAGCGAGGCTATGTATTTGTCGTACTTGTCCATCTCATAAAGCGTCTGCTCGTTTTTGACTCTATCGAAATCATGTATATTGTAAACCGAGTCTCTGTCTTTCTGATAACGGGCACGGTATCTGCTTGCCGACTTGTAGTCGCCTTGGGCATCAAAATAGTCGGCATGGTCCAAAAGAACATCAAGATAGAAATAATGAATGCCGTGCTTCACAGCAGTGTTTTCACACAGCTTGAGATATTTAAGCGTAGAGTCGCGCTCGCCAAGCTCCATATAGCTTTTATATAGCTTTTTATAAGCTGAACAAATAAATCTCGGCTCCATGCCGACATCAAAGCTATATGACAACAAACTCTTGAAATTACTGACGGCCTGGGCGAAATTCTTCTCTGCTATAAGTATCAAGCCATAATTAAAGCGCCCCATAAAATTGTCAGCCTTGCTGTTCTTGTCCTTCAACTTTTCAGACAGATTAAAACATTTACGGGCTTCGCGTGTCTTTCCTAACTTTACATTCAATATGGTAAGGTTCGTTAATATTTTATACTCATTTTGATGGTCACGGTATTTACTACAGCACTTGTATCCCGTCTCATAATACGTATAAGCCTTCTCCAACTCATTGAACGCACAGTAAACATTTGCTATATTATTATAAAACCGTCCTATTCCTTTCTGGTCTTCACACGTCTTTATTATCCGCAAGCCGCTGAAATAGGCCTTAAGGGCATCTGCAAATCCTCCTTTCATGTAATAAATGTTGCCTTTCTTCAGGAACGCCATGGCGCAATGATGTTTGTCTTCGTCGGACAGCTTGTCGTCCATACGGTTACATACAACCATGTAATACACCAGCGCCGTGTCCTGATGACCTGCCTCAAGATAGCGGTCGGCCTGCCTCATAACACTCTTTATCGACGACTTTGACGTCTTTTTGACCAAGGTCATATAGTCTTTCGCCAGCACGCGGGCACCGGCGCATGAGGGCAGGAGCATCAGCAGCACAAGCAGAAGCGTGCGCAACGCCATGAAGCAAGAATTTAAAACTGTACGAAGGGCACCGGCCTTATCGTGTGCAGGTTCTGCCGTAGAGAGCTGCGAACCAAGGCACCGAGATATCTGTGATGCCGGATTATAGGATGAATTTATAATGCTTATGATGATTTTCATTATCCGTAATGATTTCTACGTTTATATTCAAGGCCTGTAGAGAAAGCCAAAATATCAGCAAAGATAGTGAAAGGTGAGAGCAATACAAAATGAAAAAATACTTTTTTTTATTTTTATTGCCGAACCGATGACTATCTTATTCAAAAAAATATGGATAAACTTAGCCTGTGCGAGTTTACAGCATGGTGCTCACCAATACCCTTCCATGCACGGCAGACACACAATATTTAATGCTCACAAGACTGCCGTCCGTCACCTTGGCGCCACTACAACAGGGAAATAAGCCGTGGGCGGCAACGCAGGATGCGGATGCAGATGGGTGCTTAGACTGTGAACTATTGAATACCATGACTAAGGCAAACAAGCTAAATAAGGCACAAAAAAAGGGCGCGGCTCTTACGAACCGCGCCCTTGGGCTATGATATATTCATCTTAAAGTTGCCGCAAGCGGCGCTAAACGGGATGTTATTTCACCTCTATCTGACGTGCTGCAGGGCATTCGGGCTTAGCCATCTTAGGCAGCGTTACGGTGAGCACGCCGTCGTTTACTCTGGCTGCGATAGCCTCCTTCTCAACATCGTCGGGCAGCAGCAGCGTCTGTTCAAACTTGCTGTAGGCAAACTCGCGGCGCAGATAGTGGCTCTTCTTGTCCTCCTCTTTCTTCTCGGTGTGGGCCTCCATGTGTATGTGCAGGTTGCCGTCCTTGTCGATGTTCACGTTGAAGTCGTCCTTGGTCATTCCCGGGGCAGCCACTTCTACGGTGTAGTCTTTCTCGGTTTCCTTGACGTTGATGGCCGGTGCCGTAGCCTTAGTTCTTGTCATGAAGTCTGTGTCAAAGAAGTCGTTGAAAACTTCGGGCATCCAATTGTTTCTGCTAATTACTGGTAACATAATAAATCCTCCTTATAATTTTTTTATCCTTTCATTTTTCTGCCGCCCTGCCCGCCGGTATCCCGGCCGCGGCCTTGCGGCTGCCTGAGGCTCCTGAGCCAAAGGCTTTCGCTTACATAAGTGCAACATGCGTGCCACTTACAGATTTAGACAAATTGACACTTATAATTGACAATTTGTCAGAAATAATTAAATTATTTAACCTTTTGAACCAAAAACACTAGCATTTTGTCAGAATATGATAGCCTGCCCCACCCTTCGCAGCACCAAAACATGCACTATCGTTATGCCGTAGCCCTAAATTACGGCACAGGCTTGGCATCATGCAGGCAAAAGCCGCGCAAGCTCCCAATTTCTAAGAGGATGCCTTTTGCATCATAAAATAATACCTTTTACACGCCAAAAGGCCACCTTTTGCAGGCTGAAACACGGCATTTTGCAACTGAACGCCCATAAAACGGATAACCATCTGATTATCAATATATTACACAATATACAAATATTATAACGGAGACAACAGCATGACTTTTACTCAAAATGCCGGCATAGCAGGCGGAATGGCGTAAAACGCAGGCATGGAGAGCCAACTGGAATGAAACAGACAAAAGCCGCTCATGACACAAACGAAAGGCAGGGGCACAAAAAAAGGCAGGGCGCACAACGGCGCCCCGCCCATGGAGACTATGAAAAAATAAATTTATAGCGTTCTTTCCATTAGTCGTTCAACTTAGCCTTGATGAACTCGCGGTTCAGACGGGCTATGTTGGCGATGGTCTCGTTCTTCGGGCACTCAGCCTCGCAGGCGCGGGTGTTGGTGCAGTTACCGAATCCGAGCTCTTCCATCTTCATTATCATTGCCTTGGCACGCTTAGCAGCCTCAGGACGGCCCTGGGGCAGAAGAGCCAGCTGGCTAACCTTAGAGCTTACGAAAAGCATGGCAGAACCGTTCTTGCAGGCAGCAACACAAGCGCCGCAGCCGATACAAGTAGCGCAGTCCATAGCCTCGTCGGCAGCCTCTTTAGGTATAAGAATGGCGTTAGCGTCCTGGGGCTGTCCGGTGCGTACGGTGATATATCCGCCTGCCTGTATGATCTTGTCGAATGCTCCGCGGTCAACCATGCAGTCCTTGATAACAGGGAATGCAGCCGAACGCCACGGCTCAACGGTGATAACGTCGCCGTCCTTGAACTTACGCATATACAGCTGGCATGTTGTAGCTCCGGTGTTAGGGCCGTGAGGATGTCCGTTGATGTAGAGCGAGCACATGCCGCAGATGCCCTCGCGGCAGTCGTGGTCGAACACGAACGGCTCCTTGCCTTCCTCAATGAGCTGCTCGTTCAGAATGTCGAGCATCTCGAGGAAAGATGTATCATCGGGGATGTCCTTCATCTCGCGTGTGTCAAAATGGCCCTCGGCTTTCGGTCCGTTCTGACGCCAGAATTTCAGTGTGAATGAAATGTTTGCCATATTTTTAGTTCTTATAATTTCTGGTTTGTACTTTTATTGCTTCATAGTGCAGAGGCTCCTTGATAAGCTCGGGCGCCTTCTCGTCGCTGCCCTGGTACTCCCAGCAGCCTACATAGAAGAAGTTTTCGTCGTCGCGCTTAGCCTCGCCTTCCTCAGTCTGGTACTCCTCACGGAAGTGACCGCCGCATGACTCGTTACGAGAGAGAGCGTCGTAAGCCACGAGCTCGCCCATTGTGATGAAGTCGCGCAGGTGTATAGCCTTGTCAAGCTCGGTGTTAAGACCCTCTTTTGAGCCCGGGATAAACAGGTTGGTCTCAAACTCCTTGCGTATTTTCTTGATCTTCTCGAGACCTGTCTTCAGGCCCTCAGCTGTACGGCCCATGCCCACATACTCCCACATTACGTGGCCAAGCTCCTTGTGGATAGAGTCGACAGAGCGCTTGCCCTTGATGTTCATCAGGCGGTCGATTTCAGCCTGAACGGCCTTTTCAGCCTCCTCAAACTCGGGCAGGTCGGTAGAGATGCGAGGCCAGATAGACTGGTCGGCCAGATAGTTCTGTATGGTGTAAGGCAGAACGAAGTAGCCGTCGGCCAGACCCTGCATAAGAGCTGACGCACCCAGACGGTTGGCACCGTGGTCAGAGAAGTTGCACTCGCCGATGGCGAACAGACCTGTGATGCTTGTCATGAGCTCATAGTCAACCCAGATACCGCCCATTGTATAGTGGATGGCAGGATAGATCATCATCGGGTTGTAATACTTCACGCCGTTAATCTCGTTTGCAAGCTCGCCCGGATTGACGTCTGTGATTTCCTCATACATGTCGAAGAGGTTGCCGTAGCGCTGGCGTACAACGTCGATGCCGAGGCGCTCGATGCTCTCAGAGAAGTCGAGGAACACGGCAAGACCTGTGTTGTTAACGCCGAAGCCCTTGTCGCAGCGCTCCTTGGCAGCACGCGAAGCAACGTCGCGGGGAACGAGGTTACCGAATGCCGGATAGCGGCGCTCCAGATAGTAGTCGCGGTCTTCCTCAGGAATGTCGCTTCCCTTCTTTGTTCCGGCCTGCAGAGCCTTGGCGTCCTCAAGCTTCTTGGGCACCCAGATACGTCCGTCGTTACGCAGAGACTCAGACATAAGCGTAAGCTTCGACTGGTTGTCTCCGTGTACAGGGATACATGTCGGGTGAATCTGAACGTAAGAAGGATTGGCGAAGTAAGCGCCCTTGCGGTAGCAAGACATGGCAGCTGTACAGTTACAGCCCATGGCGTTGGTTGAAAGGAAGTATGTGTTACCGTATCCGCCGGTAGCTATAACCACTGCGTTGGCAGAGAAGCGCTCCAGCTTTCCGGTTACGAGATTCTTGGCAATGATACCACGTGCGCGGCCGTCAACGAGCACAACGTCTTCCATTTCGTAGCGTGTGTAGAGCTTAACGCGGCCTGCGTGTATCTGGCAGCTGAGTGCAGAGTAGGCACCGAGCAGCAGCTGCTGGCCTGTCTGACCCTTAGCGTAGAATGTACGTGACACCTGAGCACCGCCGAACGAACGGTTGGCAAGCATGCCGCCGTATTCGCGTGCGAAAGGAACACCCTGTGCAACACACTGGTCGATGATGTTGTTAGACACCTCAGCCAGACGGTAAACGTTAGCCTCGCGTGCACGGTAGTCACCACCCTTCACTGTGTCGTAGAACAGACGGTAAACAGAGTCGCCGTCGTTCTGATAGTTCTTGGCAGCGTTGATACCGCCCTGAGCAGCGATAGAGTGAGCGCGGCGCGGAGAGTCCTGTATGCAGAAGTTCAACACGTTGAAGCCCATCTCGCCCAGGCTGGCTGCTGCACTGGCACCTGCCAGACCCGTACCTACGACGATAACGTCGAGCTTCAGCTTGTTCTTAGGGTTAACCAGGCGCTGATGTGCCTTATAGTTGGTCCATTTTTCAGCTATCGGACCTTCAGGTATTCTGGAATCTATTTGTTTTGCCATAATATTCTTTCTAAATAATTATGAATTTTGAGTTACGCATTTTGAACTACAATTACAACAGGCTCGGTGCGCATCCGAAAGCGAAAGCAAGCACTACAACGAGGAAGCCCAGCATGAGGAGAGTTGTGTAAACCAGGCCGATGACCTTCCAGCGCTGGAACCAAACCTTGCCGCTCCATCCGAAAGTCTGCATTGCGCTCCAGAATCCGTGTGAGAGGTGGAACCAGATAGCAGCAAGCCAGATGATGTAAAGCACAACGTAAACCGGGCAAGAGAATGTGTCTACGATGTAGGCAAATCCGTCAGCCGGATGATGAGGAACGCTGATGCCTGTCAGTTCGGCAAACATCATGTTGTACCAGAAGTTGAACAAGTGAAGCAGAAGACCGAGCAGAACGATGATGCCGAGCACCAGCATGTTCTGAGAAGCCCACTCCACCTTAGAGGGACGTGTTGTCACAGCGTAGCGCTCGTTTCCGCGTGCACGGCGGTTCTGCATTGTCAGCAGGAACGCA
>NZ_HF986861.1:35963-119186 GCF_000431195.1 Prevotella sp. CAG:255
CTGCATTGTCAGCAGGAACGAATATACGATGTGAATCCCCGCAAGAGCCGCAAGAGCCAGAGTTGCAACAAGTGCATACCAGTTGGCTCCGAGGAACTCACAAACCATGTTGTAAGCATCTCCTGAGAAAAGAGCTACTACGTTCATTGACATGTGGAACGTCAAGAACAGGATAAGCGCAATACCTGTTACGGACATCACGACTTTCCTTCCAATAGATGAATTACATAACCACATAAATGATTGAAATTTAAGTATTTAACTGTATTAATTAATAATGTTTCTCTACATTTAAGTGTACTGCATAACCCAAGGTCAGCCCCGCCGCAATACCTTCTTTTAGGTATTTTAGCGTTTATTATGAGGATGCAAATATACTCTATTTTAGCGATAAATCAAACTATTTCATCAAAAATTCAATTTAATTTCTTACTTTTGCGCCAAATTGATATTGCTCTAAAAATTATAAGGATAATATGCTTCTTAAATATGACGTCATCGTGATAGGCGGCGGACACGCCGGCTGCGAGGCTGCCACGGCCTCGGCCAACATGGGCGCAAGCACCTGCCTTGTGACGATGGACATGAACAAAATTGCGCAGATGAGCTGCAACCCGGCCATCGGCGGAATAGCAAAGGGACAGATTGTCAGGGAAATCGACGCGCTGGGCGGACAGACGGCAATAGTGACCGACGCCACAGCCATACAGTTCAGGATGCTCAACCGCTCAAAAGGCCCGGCCGTGTGGAGCCCGAGGGCACAATGCGACAGAGGCAAGTTTATATGGAAATGGCGCGAGGTGCTCGACACGACGCCCAACCTCGACATCTGGCAGGACGAGGCCTGCGAGCTCATAGTAGAGAACGGCGAGGCCGCGGGAGTGAAGACCGTGTGGGGCGTTGAGCTGAGAGCCAAGAGCGTGGTGATAACGGCGGGAACCTTCCTGAACGGACTGCTGCACATAGGACGCAAGCAGCTGCCAGGCGGACGCATAGCCGAGCCGGCCGTGAAAGACCTGACCGAAAGCATAACACGCCACGGAATAAGAAGCGCAAGAATGAAGACCGGCACGCCGGTGCGCATAGACATGAGGTCGGTGCACTTTGAGGACATGGAGATACAGGAGGGCGAAAACGACTTCCACCAGTTCAGCTTCATGGCTCCCCACCGACAGCTCAGGCAGCTGCCGTGCTGGACATGCTATACAAACAAGGAGGTGCACGACACGCTGAGAAGCGGACTGGCCGACTCGCCGCTCTACAACGGACAGATACAGAGCATAGGGCCGCGCTACTGCCCCTCGATAGAAACAAAGCTGGTAACCTTCCCCGACAAGGAGCAGCACCCGCTCTTCCTCGAGCCTGAAGGCGAAACCACCAACGAGATGTATCTCAACGGATTCTCGTCGAGCATGCCGATGGAGGTGCAGATTGCAGCACTGAGAAAAATTCCGGCGCTGCGCGACGCCAAGGTCTACCGTCCGGGCTACGCCATCGAGTACGACTTCTTCGACCCTACCCAGCTCGACCACTCGCTCGAGTCTAAGATAATAAAAGGTCTGTTCCTTGCCGGACAGGTGAACGGAACCACAGGATACGAGGAGGCAGGCGGCCAGGGAACCATTGCCGGAATAAATGCGGCGATAAGATGCGGCGGCGGCGAGCCGTTCATCCTTCACCGCGACGAGGCATACATCGGTGTGCTCATTGACGACCTCGTGACGAAAGGCGTCGACGAACCTTACCGGATGTTCACAAGCCGCGCCGAATATAGAATACTGCTCCGACAGGACGACGCCGACGCCCGACTGACCGAGAAGGCCTACAACCTCGGTCTGGCAAAGCGCGACAGATACGACTGGTGGATGCAGAAGAAGGAAGCGACGGAAAGCATCATAAACTTCTGCGCCACTACTCACGTCAAGCCGAAGGACATCAACGCGGCGCTCGAGTCGCTCGGCACCACCCCGCTGCGCGAAGGATGCAAGCTGATCGACCTCGTGGCCCGTCCGCAGATCAACCTGCAGAATCTTTCCGAACTTGTGCCCGAACTGAAGCAGCTCATAGCCTCGCTGCCCAACCGCAACGATGAAACGGCAGAGGCTGCAGAGATAAAAATGAAATACAAGGGTTACATCGAACGCGAGCGGATTGTGGCCGACAAAATGCACCGCCTGGAGAACATCAAAATAAAGGGCCATTTCAACTATCTCGAGATGGAACAGCTCTCGACCGAGGCCCGTCAAAAGCTTGCAAAAATCAACCCCGACACGCTGGCTCAGGCAAGCAGAATTCCGGGTGTCTCGCCGAGCGACATCAACATCATGCTGGTGCTGATGAACAGGTAAAACAGCCGTATGTTTCACGTGAAACAAAATGAGCATTTTTTGTTAAGCGAAAACGTTGGAACCGACTGAAAGATAGTAAGATACAAAATCGGGACACAAATTTACTTTAAGGCAAAATTTGATGTTCCTCACGATAAAAAGGAGCAATATTTCAGACTGTCTGACTCCTCTTATTATGCCCTCCGGGTGTCCCTGTCGAGGCACGGCTCTGCCCTGCCCCGACGGCTGCCGTGAGGCGATGCACGAGGCACCGAAAAGCCACTTTCTAAAAGGTGGCCTTTCAGCGTGCAAAAGGAATCCTTTCGGGCTGCAAAAGACCACCTTTTGCAAGCCAAAAGACGGTCTTTTGGAAAGCCACGAAAAACTGCCCTTTGCAACGGCAGCAGTCTGCCGCCGAAGAATGCGGCCATGATTTCGGCAGAAATATCTGACGGCAAAAAGCCAGAACAGCATAAGCCGCGACAGCATCTGCCCGCAGCGACAAAACGCAACACAGCGGGCGAAAAAGGCGGAAGCACGGACGAAAAAGCCCCACGGCAAGAATATGCGCCGGAAAGGCAGAAAAACGCCGCAGGCGGAAAAACCATGCGGCAGAACAGCCGAAAAACAAGGCATCCGCAACGCCATGCCGCACACATATAATATATATAGCGCACAACGCGCCGAAAACAGCGAACAAGAGATAATATTAGTATAAAGTACGTAACTAAAAAGAAAAGATGAACAACAAAACACTATTGGAGAATCTGAGATGTATTCCTGATTTTCCGCAGAAAGGAGTAAATTTCAGAGACGTAACAACACTGTTTAAGAATCCGAAATGTCTCCAGATAATGGAAGACGAGCTTTACGAGATGTACAAAGACAAGGGCGTAACCAAGATTGTGGGCATAGAGAGCCGCGGCTTCGTCATGGCCTCTGCACTGGCCATAAAGCTCAACGCCGGCGTTGTTTTGTGCCGTAAGCCCGGCAAGCTGCCCGGCGAAACCGTACAGGAGAGCTACTCGAAGGAGTACGGCACCGACACTATCGAGATTCATAAGGACGCCATCACCGAGGACGACATCGTGCTGCTGCACGACGACCTGCTGGCTACAGGCGGCACCATGAAGGCTGCGTACGACCTTGTGAAGAAGTTTAATCCGAAGAAAGTATACGTAAACTTCCTCATCGAACTTATACACGAAGACCTCAACGGCCGCAGCAACTTCGAAGAAGGCACAGACATAACAAGCCTGCTGCAGGTATAATTATTTAGGAGTTAAAGGAGTTAGAGTAGTTATCGCCCACTGCGCGGGCTAAGGAGTTAAAGCCATTAGCCCGCGCTTTATTACAAAACTTCTTATGTTGCAAGAGCAAAATAACAGGCATTATTTATATCTTTAAAAGAGTATTCAGAGATATAAGACTGATACCTTATAGAAGCTACCATTACGTATGCCGACACATTATAGCATTCCGAAACGCTACAGACATAATGCTATAATATTCATCAAGCCAAAGCTCACTACATACAGAATAAGGACACATAGGCAAGGCGTATTCAACCGGCAAGGCAAATGGCTTTAACTACTCTAACTACCATAACTCCTTTAACTCCTCTATTTAAAGTTTCACGTGAAACAAAATTTTTCAAAACCATTTTAAATAAGGCACTTACGCGGCATGACTAAAGAAGAAAACGAGAAGAGGCTGGCACGGCTGAAGGCCATTGTGAGCAACCTGCCCGACAAGCCGGGCAGCTATCAATACTATGACGAAAGCGGCACCATAATATATGTTGGCAAGGCCAAGAACCTGAAGAACCGCGTGTCGTCCTACTTTCATAAGGAAGTGGACAGATACAAGACCAAGGTGCTTGTAAGCAAGATTCACGACATAACATATACCGTGGTGAACAGCGAAGAAGACGCGCTGCTGCTCGAGAACAGTCTGATAAAGAAATATCAGCCCAAATACAACATTCTGCTCAAAGACGGCAAGACTTACCCCTCTATCTGCGTAACTAAAGAATATCTGCCGCGCATATTCAAGACGCGTACAATAAACAAGAAATGGGGCTCTTATTACGGTCCTTACAGCCATCTGCCTTCGATGTATGCCGTGCTCGACCTGATAAAAAAGCTGTATAAGCCGCGCACCTGCCGCTTTCCGATAACGCGCGAAGGCATCGAACAGGGCAAATATAAGCCCTGCCTGGAGTATCACATCAAGAACTGCGGCGCGCCGTGCATAGGCAAGCAGAGCTACGAGGAGTATCAGGAGAGCATCGCCCAGGCGCGCGAAATACTGAAAGGAAACACGCGCGAGCTGTCGAAAATGCTCTTCACGCAGATGCAGAAACTGGCCGAAGAGCTGCGTTTTGAGGAGGCAGAAGCCATAAAACAGAAGTATCTGCTGCTCGAAAACTTCTGTTCAAAGAGCGAAGTGGTGAGCCACACGATCAATAATGTAGACGTTTTCTCGGTAACAGACGACGAAAAAACGGCCTATGTGAACTATATCCACGTGATGAACGGCAGCATAAACCAGGCCTTCACGTTCGAGATGAAGAAGAAGCTGAACGAGAGCGAAGACGAGATTCTGCAGCTCGGAATACTGCAAATACGCGAGAAAGTGGGCAGTACGTCGCGCGAAATAATAGTGCCCTTTATCCCCGACATGACGCTCGAAGGCGTTACGTTCACCGTGCCGCAGCGAGGCGACAAGAAAACGCTGCTCGACCTGTCGGTGATGAACGGCAAACAGTATCGTTTCGACCGCCTGAAACAGGCCGAAAAGCTCAATCCGGAGCAGAAATCAGTGCGCCTGATGAAGGAAATTCAGAACGCCCTGAAGCTGCCCAAGATGCCTTATCAGATAGAGATGTTCGACAACTCTAACATCAGCGGAACCGACGCCGTGGCGGCCTGCGTGGTGTTCAAGAAGATGAAACCGAGCAAGAAAGACTACCGGAAATACATAATAAAGACGGTTACAGGCCCCGACGACTATGCCTCGATGCAGGAGGTTGTAAGGCGCCGCTACACCCGTCTGCGCGACGAAGGACAGCCCCTGCCCGACCTCATCATAACCGACGGCGGACAAGGACAGATGAGCGTTGTGAGAGAGGTTGTAGAGGGCGAACTTCACCTCGACATTCCTATAGCCGGACTTGCCAAAGACGACCGCCACCGCACCAACGAACTGCTCTACGGATGGCCGCCCGTAGTGGTCGGAATGAAGACCGACAGCGAGCTTTTCCACCTGCTAACGCACATGCAGGACGAGGTGCACCGCTTTGCCATAACCTTCCACCGCGACAAGCGCAGCAAGCATGCGCTGCACTCGGAACTGGACGACATTAAGGGCATCGGACCCAAGACAAAAGACCTGCTGCTGAAGGAACTGAAGACCGTGAAGCGCATAAAGGAGGCAAGCATTGAAGAAATAGCAGCGATTATAGGGCCTTCTAAGGCAAAAATAATTGCTGAACACTTTGAAAACACATAAAAATAAGGACCAAATATCATACAAAGAACAACATAATGCGTATAAAAGCCTATACACATTGACATTCTTTAACTATATAATACGATGATATTCGCACTCAAAAAAGTATATTTGTGATTTAGAATGCAACAAAACAAAGCCTTATGATAAAGAACAAAATAATAACAATCTGCGCTGTCCTGCTGTCACTAATCCAACCTTTGCCGTCCGTGTCAAACGGCATAACAGCCAACAACATTTCATCATCAAAAAGCACGACAATACAAAGCCCAAAAGAAGGTGCAAGCAGTAAAGAACACAATACAGCCTACGATGACGAAAGCGATGTCCTGGACATCAAAAAGACATCAATAATGTACAAAAAATTTCTCAATGCATCAACAGACAGCACCGGCAGCTATGACAGCCAACTAATCATATTACCGCAGTACAGCTACGACGAAAAAACAATGCACACAGTGTTGACACTGAACCTCTCAAGCAACGACGGAAGCGAATCAAACAACGACGTACTGCAAAAGATGAAGAGCTTATCACAAAAGCATGAATCCAAATACGACATGATTGGCTATGCTACTATAATGTTCGATGATGAAGAAGAGTTTACATGCCTTATGATGTACGCTTACAAGGAAGATGCAAAAATTCCTTACCACGCCATCTACCTCATCTTAAGTCAAACACAAGAAAGCAACCGAATCGACGAGATAAACAATGGCACATGGAATATCTGGAGTAAGCTGAAATATGTCAACTCACGTCTTACAAAAAAGAATATCAGCTTTATAACTTTAAGCGACATAAACAAGAACTATATCGGATATATCGGTCTTGACTCATCTACAAAAGAATGCATGTACAGCATCCTTCACAAATTAGGCGACAATCTCGGTTCACACGAAATATACAAATATAACTGGGAATAACCTGGAACAAAAAAAGAAAGAAGAGATATGAAGATAGTAATACAGCGCGTAAGCCGCGCGTCGGTAACGATTGACGGACAGGTAAAGTCGGCCATCGGCAAGGGCTACATGATACTGCTCGGAGTGGCAGAAGGCGACACGTCGGAAGACGTCGACTGGCTGGTAAAGAAGGTGGCATCGCTACGCGTCTTCGACGACGAGCAGGGCGTGATGAACATACCTATAACAGCCATCAACGGCGAGATACTCGTCATCAGCCAGTTTACCCTGCTGGCATCCTATAAGAAGGGCAACCGCCCATCATGGATTCATGCCGCCAAACATGAAGTTTCTATTCCGCTATACAACGAGTTCTGCGACAAGCTGAGCCGCGAAATAGGCCGCCAGGTAGGCACGGGCGAGTTTGGAGCCGACATGAAGGTTGAGCTGGTGAACGACGGTCCCGTAACCATCTGCATGGACACCAGACATAAGGAATAGCCGCCACGCCCGGTGCATCAGGCAGGCCAAGACGGCAGCTGAAAGCACGACAGAGCGCATTTAAGCCCCTCTGAGGCCACAAAACAGCACCGGCGGCATAGTTATAGACAAAAGGAGAGAAAACGCCTTACAGGCAAAATAAACGCATAAATATATGGACAACGACATAACAATACGCGAGGCACAGCAGCTCGTAGACCAATGGATAAGGCAGTACGGCGTGCGCTACTTCAGCGAACTGACCAACATGGCATGCCTCACCGAGGAGGTGGGCGAGCTGGCACGCATCATGGCACGCAAGTATGGCGACCAGAGCTTCAAGCAGGGCGAAGAACAAGACCCGGCAGACGAGATGGCCGACGTGCTGTGGGTGCTGATGTGCCTTGCCAACCAGACGGGAGTTGACCTCACGGAGGCACTAAGAAAGAACCTCGAAAAGAAGACCAGCCGCGACAAGACGAGGCATATAAACAATGAAAAATTAAAAAGTAAAAATTAAAAATTATATCATTATGGCAACAGAAAACGACAACAAGAAGCACGAATGCTCACACGAGCACAAGCACGAGACAGAGTTTCCGAAAATGAGCAAATACGACGAGGCTCTGAGCAAATATAACACCGAGATAGACGACGCTCAAGTGCGCGAGGCAGTGAAGAAGATTATAGCCGAGAAGGTGCACGAGAACGACACGCCGGAGATAAAGAAATTCCTCTTCGGAAGCATCGAACTGACATCGCTCAAGACCACCGACTCGGAGGAAAGCATACTGGCCTTCACGGAGAAGGTGAACGAGTTTGACGCCACCTACCCCGACCTGCCCCACGTGGCAACAATCTGCGTATATCCATGCTTTGCCAAGACGGTGAGCGAGTCGCTCGAAATCGACGGCGTTGAGATAGCCTGCGTTTCAGGCAGTTTCCCGTCTTCACAGGCCGTTATCGAGGTCAAGGTGGCCGAGACAGCGCTTGCCGTTAAGGACGGTGCAACGGAGATTGACATCGTTATGCCCGTGGGCAAGTTCCTCAGCGGCGACTATGAGGGCGTGGCCGACGACATCAATGAGCTGAAACAGGCATGCGGCGAAGCTCCTATGAAGGTTATCCTCGAAACAGGATGCCTCAAGACAGCCTCTAACATCAAGAAGGCTTCGATAATAGCAATGTATGCCGGTGCCGACTATATCAAGACGTCTACGGGCAAGCTTGAGCCTGCCGCTACGCCGGAGGCTGCCTACGTGATGTGCCAGGCCATCAAGGAATACTACGACGAGACAGGCATACAGATTGGTTTTAAGCCCGCAGGAGGCATCAATTCGGTGATGGACGCACTTATCTACTACACCATCGTTAAAGAGGTTCTGGGCGAAAAATGGCTCACCAACAAGTGGTTCCGCCTCGGCACAAGCCGTCTGGCCAACATGCTGCTAAGCGAACTGCTCGGCGAAGAGACAAAATTCTTCTAAAAGAAAGATTGTGAGGGCCCGGAGATGATGGGACCTATAAGACTTATGGGGCTGATACAACATGAGCATAAGAGGCTAATTGACAGCTGATTAACCATGTTTTACAGCCTCATAAGTCATTTTTAACCTTAACAACAAGCCGCAAAACGCGGCATTTAACCTGCAACAAAAACACACGGAAAACAACTGTATTCAGCAGCGCGGACACTACAGATAACTTATTGTTTATCAGAAGGCTGAATGCATTTATTACATCACTTTTTATTTTGCGCATAAATATCTCGACAAGGCCGACAGAACCATCAACCAGATGATTCAGGCTGCACGCTCGGGCAAGCAGAATATTGCCGAGGGAAGCGCAGCAAGCAACACCTGGAGAGAGACCGAACTGAAGCTTACAAACGCTGCAAAAGCCAGTCTGCAGGAGTTTTTAATTGATTATGAGGAATATCTGAGAGTAAGAAATCTTGAACAATGGAGCGTCAACAGCATTAAGGCCATGCAGACAAGGATGGCTTGCAAGAATCATACTGACAGCGCCTATTTCCGCAAGGCCATAACGGTAAGGCCGGACGAGACAATAGCCAACATAGCGATAACTCTTATTCATCAGACCGACTCGCTGCCGAGAAAGCTCATAGATCATCTGAAAACCGAGTTTCTGACACACGGAGGAATAAAAGAAGAGATGTATGCCGCACGCAAAGAATGGAGCAGACAGAACCAATAATAAGCCAACAAAAAACGCAGAACCTGCCCTTTCAGCAAGCTCTGCGCCCTATCTGATATCTCTGATTTTCAACAACTTACAGGTCGAATAAGTTCCATTACCCCCATAACAGTTCTCATCGCTCCCATCAGAGGACATCATCCCCCAAGAATCTCTCTATCGCTCTCTACCCTACTTTACTTTGTCCTCTCAATGACAAAGCTCAGATAGGCCTCGAGACTGCGGCGAAGCGCGTCGTCAGTAACCTCAGTTTCGATAAACTCCATTGCCTCACGGCGCATTTCCTCCATGCGTTTCTCGGCATATTCAATGCCCCCGTGCTCCTTGGTATAGTCCACCAGGATGGCTATTTCGTCCTGAGTTATCGTGCGCTCCTTCACCTTGTAAGCCAGCTTGCGTATGCTGTCGGGCGCCGAGTTGTTCACGGCATAAATGGCAGGCAGCGTCAGCTTGCCCTCAGCCATGTCGTTGCCCGTAGGCTTGCCTATTTCCGACGAGTCGTAATAGTCGAAGATGTCGTCTCTTATCTGGAAGATTATGCCCAGTGTCTGACCGAATTTCATGGCCTTGCCTATCTCGCTTTCAGGCATTCCGGCAGATATCGCACCCATTGCGCAGCATGCCTCAAAGAGTGCGGCGGTCTTCTGACGTATCACATTATAGTAGATTTCTTCTGAAATCTGCTCGTTTGATATGCTCGTAAGCTGCAGTATCTCGCCGTTAGACAGCGTCCTTCCCAGTTCAGCCAAATATTTGATTATCAGTTCGTTGTGTGTCTCAGCCACATGCAGCAGCGCCGTAGAAAGGATATAGTCGCCAATGAGCACTGCCACCTTGTTGTCATACAGGGCGTTGACCGATGCCTGACCGCGCCTCTCGGTGCTTTCGTCAACCACGTCGTCGTGCACCAAGCTGGCCGTATGCAGCAGCTCCAGGCCCACTGCGGCGTGCAGTGTGGCGCTGCTCACAGAGCCATAATTCTTGGCCATGAGCAGTATTAGCATGGGGCGCATGCGCTTTCCGGCGCGCTGGCGTATACGCCTGAAGATTTCTTCCTGCAGGTTGTCCGTATGTGTGAGCGACTTGTTGAACAGACTGATGAAGTCATCGAGTTCTGCTTTTATGGGCTCCTTAATAAGAGATAAATAATCCATCATGCTGCAATTTTAATACAAAAGTAATTATTTTATCGGATTAATGCTAAAAAATTAGTAATTTTACACGTAAAAAACTCATATTACATGGATAAGCTGTTCCTTTTTGACGCCTACGCGCTGATATACCGCTCGTATTACGCATTTATAAAGAACCCCCGTATCAACTCTAAAGGGCTCAACACGTCGGCCGTGATGGGCTTCTGCAACACGCTGCACGAAGTGCTCACGAAAGAAAAACCCACATATCTGGGAGTGGCCTTCGACCCCCACGGCCCTACCTTCCGCACCGAGGCCTACGCCGAATATAAGGCGCAGAGAGAGGAGACGCCCGAAGACATACGCCGCGCGGTGCCCATCATAAAGAGCCTGCTCAAGGCCATGCGCATACCGGTGCTCGAGGCCGACGGATACGAGGCCGACGACGTAATAGGCACACTGGCGCTCAAGGCCGGGGCTGAAGGCGTGATGACATATATGCTTACGCCCGACAAGGACTACGGACAGCTGGTAAGAGAGAACGTCATGATGTACCGTCCGCGCCACGGCGGAGGATATGAAACTCTCGACGCCGAGAAGGTGTGCGCCAAGTATGGCATTGCAAACACAAGTCAGGTGATCGACCTTTTGGGACTGATGGGCGACTCGGCCGACAACATTCCGGGATGTCCGGGCGTCGGCGAGAAGACTGCCGTGAAACTTATCAACGAGTTTGGCAGCGTGGAGCAGCTGCTCGAGCAGACCGACAAGCTGAAGGGTGCACTGAAGAAAAAAGTTGAAGAGAATGCCGAGCAGATAAAATTCTCGAAATTCCTCGCAACGATAAAAACCGACGTGCCGGTTGAGCTCAACCTCGACGAACTGAAGGTGAGCGAGCCCGACGCCGACGAACTTCGCAAAATCTTCACCGAACTGGAGTTTAAGACGCTCGCAGACAAGTTTCTTAACAAAGCTGAAAATAATAAAAAAAGCGTTCAAATTCAACTCGATTTATTCGCAGAAAATCCGACCGACGGCCAAGTTTTTTCAAAAAACGCTAGTCTGAGAGCGTTAAACGAACTGCCTCATACATACAGACTCATTGATAATGAGGAAGAAATGAAGAAAATCTGTGATTTTTTCATGACAAAAAAAATTCTCAGTCTAGACACAGAAACCACTTCAACGAGCGCAATCGATGCCGAACTGGTCGGTTTGAGCTTCTCTGTGAAGGAATTTGAGGCCTTCTACGTGCCCGTTCCTGCCAATCGTGAAGAAGCGCAAAAGATAGTTAACATATTTAAACCGCTATACGAAAACCCTGAAATCGTCAAAGTAGGACAAAACATCAAGTACGACATGGAGGTGCTGGCAAGCTACGGCGTGTGCGTGGCAGGTCAGCTGTTCGACACGATGATAGCCCACTACCTCATCCAGCCGGAGCTTCGCCACAACATGGACTACATGGCTGAGACGTGTCTCGGATATCAGACCATACACATAGAGGAGCTGATCGGACCGAAGGGAAAGAAGCAGAAGTCGATGAGAGACCTGCCGCCCGAGCAGATTGTCGACTATGCTGCCGAGGACGCCGACGTAACGCTGCGACTGAAAAACTATCTCGAACCGAAACTCGAGGAGGTGGGCGTAACCCAACTCTTCTACGAAATAGAGATGCCGTTAGTGCGAGTGCTCGCAGAGATGGAGCTAAACGGAGTGAGGATAGACACGGCGGCGCTGGCAGAGACGTCGGAGATTCTGACAAAGAGGCTCAGTGACATAGAGAAGCGCATATACGAGCTGGCTGGCGAAGAGTTTAACATAGCATCGCCCAAGCAGGTTGGCGAAATATTGTTCGGCAAGCTGAAGATTGTGGAGAAGCCCAAGAAGACAAAGACGGGACAATATGTTACGTCGGAAGAGGTGCTGCAACAGCTCAGCGGAAAGCACGAGATTGTGGGTAAGATACTGGAACACAGAGGATTAAAGAAGCTGTTAGGCACATACGTCGATGCGCTGCCAAAGCTGATAAACCCGCGGACTGGGCACATACACACATCGTTCAACCAGACCGCCACTGCCACCGGCCGACTCTCTTCGTCTGACCCTAACCTGCAGAACATACCCGTGCGCGGCGAGGACGGCAAGGAGATACGCAAGGCGTTCATACCAGAGGAAGGCTGCCTGTTCTTCTCGGCCGACTACAGTCAGATTGAGCTGCGCGTGATGGCTCATCTGAGCGGCGACGAGAACATGATAGAGGCCTTCCGTTCTGGCCACGACATACACGCCGCAACGGCAGCAAAGATATACAAAGAGGACATTGCCGACGTTACGCGCGACCAGCGCACCAAGGCCAAGCGCGCCAACTTCGGCATAATATACGGCATCACGGTGTTCGGTCTGGCAGAGCGTCTGGACATCAGCCGGCAGGAGGCGTCGCAGCTGATAGACGGCTACTTCATCACCTTCCCGAAGGTGCACGAATACATGGAGAAGGCCAAGCAGACGGCGCGCGAACATGGCTACGTAGAGACATTCTTCCGTCGCCGCCGCTATCTGCCCGACATCAATTCGCACAACGGCACGGTGCGCGGCTTTGCCGAGCGCAACGCCATCAACGCCCCTATACAAGGCTCTGCCGCCGACATAATAAAGGTGGCCATGGTGCGCATCTACAAGCGCTTCAAGGACGAAAATCTGCGCTCCAAGATGATTCTTCAGGTGCACGACGAACTAAACTTCAGCGTTGTGCCTGAGGAGAAAGAGACCGTTGAACGCATAGTGCTCGAAGAAATGCAGGGCGCATACAAGCTCAACGTACCATTAGTTGCCGACTGCGGCTGGGGTGCCAACTGGCTTGAAGCACACTAATGAACAATCAAACGGATAAATATAACGTGCTGCAGGTATTAACTGCAGCACGTTTAAAACAAGAAAAAGAACTATCAAACAACATAAAAAACTATGGGAGAAAAAGCAACTACAGTTGAGAAACAAATCAACCTCCTAAAAGATAGAGGAATGACAATAACCGACATTGAGAAAGCAAAAGAAGTATTACTTGATATCGGATATTACAGACTTGGATTCTACTGGTTTCCGTATGAAATAACATATCCAAACAAATTAAAACGAAATCATTGTTTTAAGAAAAACACAGATTTTGACAACATTGTAAAACTATATTATTTCGACTTCAATCTAAGAAACATTCTGATGAAATATATCAACAGAATAGAAATAAATTTCAGGACATATCTAACTTACCATGTATCAAACAAATACGTCGACTCGCCTACATGGTTCGTAGATCCGTCTATTGTAAAACAGGATTATATACAAAGCTTCAACATAAACGTATATAATGAAAACTTCAAAAAGAATCCGATAATAAAAACACATCATACAAAACACATAAATGATAAATATGCGCCGGCATGGAAAACGATAGAATTCATGACGCTCGGAGCAGTTATAAACTTATTCAATGCCATTAAAGACGAAAAGACAAAGACTGAAATATGTAAACATTATGGAATAAATAAAGTCGTTGTATTCAACAGCTACATCAATCTGGTAAGAAAGATCAGAAACCAATGTGCCCATGGTAACGTACTGTATGACTTATCGTTACCGACTTCCATAAGAAAAGGCCCGGTTGGAAAGATGGAACCAGAAGACTATCACAACCTCAACGGAGCCATAAAAATAATTCGCTATATGCTTGGATGTGTTTCAAAAAATAGAGAAAATGACATGAAAAATGAGATAAACTCATTATTAAAAAAATATGCAAAATATAAGGCTATACACGAAACGTTAAAAAAATCTACAGGGATAAATAATTATTTAAATTGAAGTACATATTAGGAAAAATATTGCTAATTTTGCATTAGCATAGAGTGCCGATAAGAACTTTGTCGTCTTATTTGCACTATAAAAAGTAAAAAATGGGGTTGTACACATAAGCTGTACAATCCCTATTTTTTTATAAAACGACCATCATTATTCTATACAATATTTATACACAAAAAACGCTTGAATGCATATTGTTTTGCCGACAAATACCGACACAAAAAGGTAATATTAGAATGCAACATCACACTAAAAAGCGGTATGAGAGGGCGAAAACAAAAAAGTATGGAAAACTAAATACCTCAACACTTAATTATTCGCCAAAAAACACTATATTTGCCATACAATAATACCTAATTTCATCTAACCTATGGCATACCAATTTAAGATTAAACTGCTGAACGTGAAGAAACCGCCTGTATGGCGAAGAGTCATCATACCAGAGAACTGCACTTTTGAAGAATTTCACCACACAATACAGATAAGCTTCGGATGGGACAACGAACATCTGCACAAATTCAGCGATAAGCCCTACGGAGGCTGCTTTGAGATAAGCTCAAGATGCTACGATGACGACATGTTAAGCAACGTAGACAGCAATATGTACAGAAAAAGCCTTGATGAGCAGGAAACTAAGCTGTGCGACGTGTTCGGCACTGACCACCAAAAGCTGCTGTATGTCTACGACTTCGGCGACGACTGGGTGCATGAGATAGTGCTCGAGGACATTCTGACCGTGATTTATCCCCACCCTGTATGCACCGCCGGAAAGGGCTGCTGCCCGCCCGAAAACTGCGGCGGACCGATGGGCTACGAGATGCTGAAAGAAACGCTCGAGACGAAGCCTAACAGCGCAGAAGCGCGCCGCATAAGGGCTGAACTGGGGCTGAAAAAGGGTGAGCGCATTGAAGACTACAAACTTGATCTTGACGTAATTAACATAGAACTTAAAAATCTGAAATTTATAATGGAAGAAGAAATTGACGACGAGAGCCTCGACCTCTTTGAGCCGTTCTACGACGACGAATGGGCCGAGCAGATGCACTGTGCCGTAACAGTGTGCGACACAGAGGGAAAAATACTGTATATGAACGAGAAATCGCGAGCCACGTTTGCCAGCCACGGCGACCTGATTGGGCACAACATGTTCGAATGTCACAGCCCGCAGTCGCAGGCCAAGATACGCGAACTGATGGCCACAGACGGCACTAACTCGTACACGATACAGAAGAACGGAGTGAAGAAAATGATATATCAGACAACGTGGAAACGCGACGGCAAAGTGGCCGGTCTGGTAGAGATTTCGATGGTGATACCGGAGGAGATGCCGCACTATGTTAGGAGTTAAAGGAGTTAGAGTAGTTAAAGTAGTTAAAGCCAAATGCTTTTCTTCGTAGGATTTAAAGGAATTAAAGCCAAATGCACTAAAAAGGAAAGTGCCGATTAAAAATATCAAATAAATTGAATAGAAAATAAGATATACAACAAAGATTTATCTTATTTCTTATGATTATGCAAGAAGCATTGTCATAAACAAAAATTAGAGGAGCTAACGTAGCTAAAAGTCTTTAAATAAAGCCTTGACGACATCGTAAACAGCCGCAAGACATTTGACTTTAACTACTTTAACTCCTCTAACTTCTTTAACTACTTTTTATTAGAACAGCTTTGTCTTTCCGGCCAGAGTGTCGTGGTTGTTCTTCAGGTCAGTCCAGTCAACCTTAACCTTGGTGCTGATGCCGTTGATATACTTCTCGATGTTGGTATATCCGTCGCCTGTGCAGTCGCCGTTGGCGTCGCTCGGGTCGTTGGGGTTAAGGCCGTTGGCAATCTCCCACTCGTCGGGCATACCGTCGCCGTCGGTGTCAACGCGGGGCTCACCCTTATATTCGGGATATCCGCCCATCTGAGCCGGGTCTGTTATGATGCCGTACTTGTAAGAGTCTTTGTCCAGACGGCGATACTTGAAGAAGCCGTCCTCGTTCTTCGACTTGTCGCTCAGTCCCCACATGTCGCCATAAGGATTCTCCTTCGGCAGCTTCTTCACATAGTAAGCCTTGCCTGTGCGAACCTCCTCGATGATGCGCTGGTCAACGATGTCGCGTATAGGCAGCGTTGCACCTACGTTCTCGAGCACGTAGTCGAATGTCTTTTCAGACGGAATGATGGTCATGTGAGCCATAGGGAACGGCTCGTTAGACTTCATCAGGGCCAGTACGTCCTCAGGCACGCCGCCCTCGCCCTTCAGGTCCTTGTCGGCAATCTGTATACCGCCATCCCAGTTGTCTTTTGTAACAGCCTCGTTGCCTTCCATGATGTTGCCGATGGCATACACGCGGCCAAACTGCTGATACGGGAAGAGGTTCTTGCTGCGGCTCTCTGCCTTGACGATACGGTAGCCTATAGGCGAATCTTTCGGAGTGAGAGGTCCGGGCTTATAGTAGTTGTTGATAAAGTTGCTCATTGTAGAGAACTCGCCTCCGTCGGCAGTACGGTGAACCCAGTTGTATACGATGTTGTTCACGAAGTTGAACACACCGCCCCATCCTATTGACGGGTTACGGCCCGTGTTGTCGGCCCAGAGGTTACGCATGAATGTGGTGTTCTCGCCGCCGATGGTAGAGCCGAAGGCGTGGTTGTATGTGTCGAGCGCCTTAGCCGAGATAGTGTTCTGTATTGTAACGTTCACTGTAGGTTCCTTGCGCGAAGGCTTGCCGTCGCCCATGTCGAACATGTGGCGGTAGAAAGAGATGTTCTCGTCAAGTCCCCACTCGCAAGAGCAGTGGTCTATCATGATGTTTCCTACGGGGTTGCCGCCGAAAGAGTCTTCACGGTTCCACACGTGTGTGTTGCCGCGGCGGAAGCGCATGTGGCGCACGATAACGTCGTGAGTGTTCACCTGGAACGACTCGCCTGCAATGCACACACCGTCGCCTGGAGCTGTCTGTCCTGCTATGGTAACGTAAGGAGCGCGCAGAATGATAGGAGTCTTCAGGTTGATGATACCGCACACGTTGAACACGATGATGCGCGCACCGCCCTGCTCGCAAGCCCAGCGGAATGAGCCGGGACCGTCGTCGTTGAGGTTGGTTACGACGAGCACCTTGCCGCCGCGTCCGCCGGCAGTGTACATACCGCCGCCCTCAGCACCGGGGAATGCAGGTATCTTGGCCTGCTTCAGGTCGTAAGGACGCCATGCCCATGGCACATAGGGGCGACCTTCCATGGCCTCTTTCTTTACGATGGGGAACGCTACCTGCCAAGCAGAGTCTGAATGAGCCTCCCACTCGGCACGCTGTGCCTCAAACTTAGCCTTTGCTTCAGGCGTAATCTGAGGATACTGAGCCATAGCCTGCTGTGCGCACAGTCCTGTCACAGCGGCCATAATTGCCAATGATTTTTTCATATATAACGTGTTTAAACCTAATTAAATTTTCAAGTATTTCCGATATTAGACGGAGAATAAGTGTAAAAGTAACATACAATTAACATACTTTATTTTTTAAAGTTAAAGAATTTAAATCAAAAAGAGTAAAAACAGGATAACGTATATCGAGAAATTAAAGGAGTTAAAGCAGTCAGCGCCAACAAGTTGGCCGGAACTACAAGACTATTGTTCTGTCGGATAGCATATCCGACAGCATAAAATATCAGAACCGAAGGTCAGCGCAGCTAATTTGTGATCCGAAATACATTCATATTCTTTCCATAAATCAATCTGCATCATGCTATCGTTGAATAATAAAAAGGAAGATAGCGGATTGAAAAATCCTGATACTCATTTCCGGCGGAGCGCAGATCCGCCGGCACATTTGCATTGTAGATTTATATCGTTGGTTGCTAAAGGTGGAGACATTGGATGGCTGAGTCAGCGCCAACAAGGTGACCGGAAACAACAAGGCTATTGTTCTGTCGGATATGCTATCCGACAGCATAGAATATAAGGATCTGTGATCCGAAAAACATTCCTTCTTAATTCAAACTATTAACCTGCTGTTTGCCGATAAAAAACGGGCCACTTTCGATGCAAAAGTGGCCCGTTTACGACTCGAAAACGATAGGTTAACAGTCTGAAAGCAGCAGACATGGTTTTACTTACGGTTTATGTCGCACGATGCCATACCGAGACTGCACGTTAAGCAAAGCAGGGCGTTTCGCTTACAGATTTTTGACATTAATCCGTCGCGCGGCTTTTCCATGCCGGCAGCAACCGGCAAAAAGCGCACGCGTAACAGCTGGCGCTGCCAGTAAAAACATCAGCGCGACAATATGAATTTTATCACCCACATCATGCATGATTCAGGCTAAAAACATGATTTTAGACATAAAAACAGGCATAAATCAAGAAAAATCGAGGATTGTCAGGGCTTTGTCAGGGTAGAAAAGCTTGGAAGTGATATGTGAATTAAATAATTTTGCGATGTGAATAACGCCTGAATCAAAATCGGGCAACACAACAAAACAATGAAATTTATACAAAAAAACACCCATAGTCCGGATAGGGTAAAAATCAGTAACAAACCTACATGAACCTTAAAAAAAGAACGATTATGAAGAAATTATTATTCCTAGCAATGACGATGCTGAGCACATGTTTCATGTCAGCACAGATAATGAAGGAAATTCCAGGATTACGCTATCACGCAATGAGCGAGAACGGCAAATGGATGTTATCCGTAGATAATGGCTACATAGGAATACTAAATACTGAGACCGACGAACTGCAGGAATACTGCGACGGAGTAACAACCCTCGGAATGGGCAACATGGTAACCAATGACGGATTTTTAGTTGGTAATATTGACGGCGCGCCTTCAATATTAGACATTGAGAAAAAAGAATGGAAACAGCTACCTGTAAAAAAAGGCGACACATATTCATCAGCCAACGCCATAACAAACTCACGGAAATATATAGTGGGATACATTGGCAACAGCAACGGATTCGGAAATACTACTATTGAACCCGTTATATGGACAATGAACAGCGACGGTACATATGCAGATTACGAAAAATTGCCTTATCCGGAGAAAGACTTCACTGGAGTTGCACCACAATACATTCTGCCAAACTGCATTTCAGAAGACGGCACTGTAATCGGTGCGCAGCTTGTAAGACAAGACAACGAATGTCTGCCGATGATATACAAAAAAGCTGAAGACGGCACATGGACCTATGAAGTGTATGACAAAGGCTTATGCGAAGAGGGTACAGAATTTCCTGAGTTTCCGACAGAAGAACCTATCGTACCAAGTTATTACGATTATTTGAGCCAAGAAGAAGCCGGAGCATACAAACAGGACTCAACAGAATACGCCGACTCGTTGTGGGCCTACACCATTGGCGAATCAACCCAAAGGCCGACATATTATCCCGACCCAAAATATTACATGACAGAAGAAAACCTTAATATGTATAACGAAGCATGGGATAGCTATTTGACACTTAGCGATGAATATTCACAAAAACTCATGAACTTCCGAAGCTTCTACTACGAACATGTAACACCTAACTTCTACACAATGAATGGTGTATGGCTGTCAACAAACGGAAAATATTATGCCACGACTTGTAAGAAAGGATGGGAAGGGACTATTGGAGACGCAGCACTGCTGACAGTTGGCAAAACTTCTGAACTATATGACTATAAAGACGGTTTGTCAGGCTACTGTGTAACCAATGACGGAGACTTCTTCGTATCCGACGCTGGCACGGCATATGTCTATCCTGCCAACAGCAAAGAAAAAGTTACTCTAATTGACTGGCTTAGGTCCAAAGGTGAAACAGAAGCTGCCGACTGGCTATCTGACAAAGAAACTGGTATAGCTATATGCAGTGGCGACGGTCGTGTAATATCAGGATATTTTGGTGCGGCAGGCATATACGACAGTTGGTTGATCAAGCTCGACGGAACGCCTACAGGCATAACCGGCATTGAGCAGGATGGCAACAGCCACGTTAAGGCATACGACCTGCAGGGACGCATCGTGGCTGAAGGCGAATACAACGAGGTAAGAAACAATCTGAAAAGGGGTATATATATTATCAACGGCCGAAAGGTTGTAGTAAAATGAGAGTAGAAGAGCATGCGCCGCAGCAAAATCATAGCTGCGGTGCATGTCTGTAAACATCTGATTATCAGGGGATAAACATTATTTAACACCATTGTCCACCTTTTTATCCCCTATTTTATGCACCAAAAGTCAATAAAGAATGCTATCTTTGGAAGTCTGAAACGGCAAATTATCAAAATCATTAACCATAATCATCACGTTATGAGAAAAACATTTTTTACACTGATTGCACTGCTGCTGTCGCTCACGACAGTCAACGCACAGATGCTCACACCAGACGGAAGCATCACAGTAACAAGACAACACACAGCCGTAATTAACAAGCACATGGCTCCGGCAATGGGTCCCAACCGCATAGCGATGGACGCAGACGAGAGAATAATGGGCTACTATGACTCAGACGAAATGGGCGAGAATGCCCTCGGACTGAACGGCAGCGGCCAGTTTAAAGCCGGCGTTGAGTTCACCAAGGCACAGATAGGCCACTTCGTTGGCGGACAGATAACCAAAGTGCGCTTCGCTCTCGGCGAGCTCATCGGAGCATCTAAAGTAAGCGTCTACAAGGTTGCGCTCGAAAGCGGTGAGATGACACTCATGTCGGAAGAGGCCGTAGCCAGCACCCAGAAGGGATGGAACGACGTTACGCTCACGACACCTGTAGCCGTAGAAGACGGTGTGGACTATCTCATCTGCTACGACTTCACATCAGTGCCTGGAAAATATCCGCTGGTAGTAGACCAGGACGTAAACCCGGGCGGAGCTGTTGACGGCGGCTGCCTCATGTACTGAAACCTCGGAGAGGGCGGCGAAGGATGGTACAACTTCGGCACACAGTACGGCAACTTCTGCATACAAGCCGTTGTTAAGGGCGGAAGCTTCCCCGACGAAGACATCACCATAAGCTCATTCACATCATCAAAATTCGTACAGGCAGGACAGAATATAGCCTACAGCTACAGAATAAAGAACAACGGAAACAACATCCCGTCTGCATACACCATCGACGTGATGCTTGACAACAACGTGATAGCTACAGCCGAAACACCCGTTGCCCTGACCAACAGCCCGCAGACCGTGAACGGCAACGCCACAATACCTGCAGACGCTGCATCAGGCAAGCACACACTGGCCGTTAAGGTGACAAAGATAAACGGACAGGCTCCTACAGAGTACACCGAGGACGACATTGCCGGCATGGACGTCAGCGTATATGCCGAAAGCATGCTGAGACAGAAGAACCTCGTTGAGCAGTTCACTTCAACAAAATGTACATACTGCCCGCTGGCAGACCCCGTTCTCCAGAAGCTTTCAGACATGCGCGGCGACATCATCATCGTGGCACACCACAACAAGATACCGGCAGCCGGCGACCCGATGATCTGCGACGATGCACTTGCCATATCAGACATGTTCAACATGAGCGGCAACCCGTCAGGAATGTTCAACAGATACTATGAGCCCAGCATGGAGCTGAACGCTGATCAGACACTGACTCTCGGACTCGGATACAACTCACAGTATGTAGACCTGGCTGCCGAGATGCTCAATCAGGTGGTTGAAAACTCTAACAGCGTGCCGGCATTCGCAAACATCAACATCAAGACAGAATACAACGAAAGCACAAGAGAACTGAGCGTTGAGGTTTACGGTAGTGGCGTCAGCGAGTTTAAAGACTACGTAGGCGAAGACGCAGCTCTGTCAGTGTTCCTCACAGAAGACGGCATACAGGCAGCCCAGACAGGCGGCAGCAGAGACGAAATACACGACAACGTTATGCGCAAGGCCCTGTCAGATGCATTCGGCAGCGCCATCAACTGGGACGGCAACACATACAGCAACAAGTACACTATCACTCTCGACAGCTCATGGAAGCCCGAAAACATGCACGTAGTGGCATTCATCAACCGTCCGGTAACAGATAATTCAGCCATGAGCGACGTATGGATCAACAACGCCGAGACATGTAAGCTTGGCGAAAGCATCACAGCCGGCATCGAAGCCCCGATAACAGACAAGGGCACTGGCGTAGAGGTTGAGCGCTACACAGTAGACGGCCGCAAGATAAGCAAGCCTGTGAAGGGCCTGAACATCGTAAAGATGTCTGACGGCAGAACAATAAAAGTTATCGTGAAGTAATTTTCTTCAAAAGCACATCAGGCAGCTGACGGGACAAAAGCCTCAGGCAGCTGCCGCCATAACACAGCAAAGCCCCCTATGCGCACAACGCGGCGCATAGGGGCTTTGTCATATAATAGCGTCAGCAGAGCCGTCAGACTGCATAATGCAGGCATCAGATCATGAGTCTTGCCGCAGCACGCAGACGGCCTTCAGCAGCTACGGGAGGCGCTTTCTGTACGTCTTCACTCTAACAAGATATCAAAAGGTACGATGCTCTATCCCAAGCCACGTTAGGATTCATTTATATTGAACGTATAGCCCTTTATACAATCATAACAAAAAATAATAGAAAACATATAAACTGACGAAAACAAAAATCTTCTTTCTAAATTAAATCATACGCTGACCAACTTTCTCCAAATTCACAGAGTAAAACTATTTTTGATGTTAATACAAATCATCAGATATCCTTCCATAGGAACAGACATAGCCAATAACACACCATAAAACAGGAGAAGAATGGCACAAAACCCGCAAATCCAAAATATTCTACATAAAACCAAGCATAAATGACTCCTCATAGATAGATAAGCAGCAAAGAGAATCAAAAAATAACAAAAACACATGTTTTTCTATAAAAAAGCCACATTTAAACATAAAAACAGCCTAAAATAAGAAAAAATCATAAGTTGTCAGGGCTTTGTCAGGGTAGAAAAACTTGACATTTATGCTTGATTTCGATAATTTTGCGGTGTAAATCATGATTTAACATATGTATTAAACAAGAAGAGTATTAACCCTTTAATAATTACGAACTATGAAAAAGCAAGTACTTTTCGCTGCAGTTGCAACATTATTAGCTTCTGCCCCGTCGTTTGCTCAGATTAAAATGCAAAAAAACAACTTCACACCGTTAAGCATTTCCAACGACGGAACAGTAAGCGGAACCTACGGACAGGCCATGCCATATTATTTATGGTCATCACAGGACGGAAACATGACTGAGATCGGTAGTACTTCAAACGGCCCCGGATCATCAGGAAACGGAATAATATCTGCTGACGGAAATTATGTTTCCGGTATAGTCAGAACAACTATAAAACCTATAACAGAACTTCAACGAAAGTCATATGTAGATAAATACACATTTACGGATATCGTAAACATAAACGGAGGATACATTGCCGTTGGCAAAACCGAAGACAATAAGGGTATTGTCATCAGAAACACAGGATTCAATACAAGATGGAATCCTACTAATATGGATTCACCTATAAATACAATATGTTTCCTTAACGATTATGTTGGAATAATTGCAGGTGACAACGGATTTTATCAAACTACTATTAGCTCTGGCTCATGGTGGGCTGATGAATATGAGCATCCGGGCAAGGACGACGATGTAGACAAGTTTGTGGCTGTAGACTTCAGCGGCGAGTTCTATGGTGCAGCAGCAGCAGTTCTGGCTGACGGCAGCGGCGCGCTTTACTATTCGGAGAATGGCGCAGAGACGTGGAGCGCGGCTACAGGCTGGGAAGGACATCCCACAGCTATATGCCATGCATCAGACAAGAAGTTCTACATGGTTACCGAGGAGGGACGCATATACACATCTGAAGGCGCAGGCGAATGGACACAGTGCGGCGACCTTGGCAAGGCGCTAAAGGCTGTAAGTTTCGCTGACACGGAGAAAGGAATAGTAGTAGGCGACAACTTTATAGCTATAACCACAGACGGTGGAACGACATGGACTGAAATTGAGTCTGAAATAAGCGGCACATGGCTCTCTGCCGTATGGAACGGCGACGATGTTTATGTGGCAGGCAAGGGCGAGGCCATAATATATTCAGCCGACAACGGCAAGACATGGGAGCAGATAAACACTGACCTGGCCGACACTGAAGGAACAGTAAACAGCATCATATATAACGGTAAAGAATTATATACATGCGGTACTTCGAGCACATTCTATTTCCGTCAGTCAGAGGCTACGGAAACACAAATCCGCGAAATGGCACGCTATGACAGAAACGCCGACGAATGGACTCCTCTCGGTTATTTCTCACCAATGGGTGAAAGTGGAAGTAGTGGCTATTGTGTATCTGGAGACGGAAAAAGTGTTGGAGGAAACGCTTACGTAATAAGAAATGCTGACTCGTTCAAATTCAAAAACGTAGCAGCCGCTGCAGTATGGAACGAAGAAGACGGCAAACTGATTGAATTGCCCGGACTATATCAGGAAAAAGCATCAAACGCACGTGTTGATGCACTGAACGCAGACGGCACAGTAGCCGTAGGCTATCAGGACATTGACGGCATGTGGACATCATCTGTATGGAAGAAGGAAAACGGAGTTTGGGGTGACGGCATTATATTGTTCAAAGACAAGGAAGTCGGCCTTGCTGACTACAAGAACATAATGCAGATGTGCTCATGCGTTTCTCCCAACGGCAAATGGGTTGGCGGATATGGCAATGATGCTTCATATTACGAGACAGCTGAAGATCAAAAAATGGCAGAACCTTATATCTGGAGCGAAGAAACAGGCGTGATGAGATTAGGTATACTCGAAAACACACCGGCTAAAGAGGGTTATTATGGTTATGTAAGCAGCATATCTAACGACGGATCGATGGCCTTCGGTACGTTCCAGACCACAATGCCCGGCATAGAGATATGGGGTGTGCCGTTCATCTGGACCAAAGAAGACGGCATGCGCGACCTCAACGACTGGATAACAGAGAAATATAACACAGACTTAGAGGGGTATAGAATTTACGGAGTTTCAGATTTATCTGATAACGGACAATATCTGCTTTGTTATATCCGCAAGGACTATGATTTCGGCGCTTGTGTCATCGACCTTAATGCTGAAGGCACAGACATCAGCCTCGGCGAGACAGCAGCCGACAACAGCGTGAGGATATATCCTAACCCGGTATCAGACATGATACACATCGACCTCAACTCGGCAGAGAACGTGAAGATTAGCCTCTACGGACTGACGGGCAACGTGGTCAAAACAGCTGCAGAGAGCGGCACAACAGCCACGATGAACGTAACCGACGTGCCCGAGGGCATGTATATCCTCGTGGTAGATAACGGAAAGAACAAGACAGTAAGAAAAATGCACATCACTCACTGATTAGCATGCCGTGCTTAATCTGAATCACGTATGGGCACGGCATATTGAATGGGGCGCCGGCATGACATAACTGTTGTGAAACATTAAGGCCGGCGCCCCGTCTTTTTATGACACGGCTTCATAGCATAAAAAATATTATCTTAACAGCCGTCACCGCCACAAAGATGCACAGCCCGCAGGCAGCTATCCCCGGCAAGGCATTTACCCCTGAATGTTTAACCTCATACGCCACACCGGGAATATATTTGCCGGACACTTCTGCCATACCTACAATCACACATAAATACACCGGCAGCCGGCAGCATGCACATCGGAGTGACGCGTGGCGGCTGTTGGTATGATGATGCCGGGGTCGGGTAAAGAATAAGGATAAATATATATCAGGCAGTCTATTGCCCATATATATCATGACGCACTGTCCTGCCCGTCGTCAATTATCGACTGCAGATATCCGCGTATCGACACGTCGCTGCCGAGGCTAATCTTCTTACGGAGCCTGTTGCGGCTCTTCTCTACCGACTCAACCTCGCGGAACGTTATCTGCGATATCTCCTTCGAGGTCAGTCCCATGTATATGTAGGCACACAGGCGGCAGTCGTTCTGCGTAAGGTTAGGGTGAGCCTCCTTGAGCTTGGCGTCGAAGAGCGGCGACACCTCGTTGAAGTATGTCTTGAAACCCTCGTTGAGCCTATTGGCGGTCTGCTGGCGCAGCTTCAGCGATATGCCGTTGACGCGCTTGCGCGTGTCTTCCTCGGCTATGTCCTTGCTCAGCTCGGCCAGCTCCTCGCAGATGTTCTTGTGCAGATTGTCTATCGACGAAAGGTCTATCGAGAATGTTGTCAGCTCGCGGCTCTTCTTTCCTATTTCGCTCTCCATTCTCTTTTTCTCCCATTCGTGCTCTTTCTGCTCGAGCATCCTCAGCTTCTTTTCCTGCTCGAGTATTATAGCGCTCTGCCTCTGCTCGTTCTTGCGCTTCTTTATGCTGACAACCACGAGCACCGACAGCAGCACGGCCACGAGTATGGTGGCCACAACTATTATCATACTGTTGCGCAGCTTTATGTTGGCAAAATCATACTTCATCTTCAGCTCCATGTTGTCGTTGCGCAGCTGTGCTATGTCATACCATGTCATCATCTGGAAGAGTTGCCTCTTTTGGTTGTCAAAGTTGAGCGAGTCGTTGAGCTTCATGCTCTCCTGCAGGCATCTCGACGCCCTTTCGTAATAGTTGAGCTTCATATAGAGAGTGGCTATCTCCTTGAGATACTTGCCCTTTATGGCGTCCGACTGCTTCGGTATCACCTTCTCCTCGATATACTCAATCTCGCTGAGAGCCTTATGCTTCTGCCCCATGGCTATGTAAAGCTGTACGAAGTTGAGCCTTATCATCAGCTCTGACACCATAAATTTTTCGCCCGGCAGCGTCTTCTCTGCCATCACAAGAGCCCTCTCTGCCTCTTTATATTTGCCCATCTCGGTGAGCAGTCCGCCCTTGTTGATATAAACGCGCGACAGCAAATCTCTGTTGCCGGCGGCACACTGCAGCGCACTGTCGAGGCAGGCAATGGCCGTGGGCATGTCCTTCTGTCCGCAGTAGACCAGCGCCATGTTGTTATACAATATGCTGCTTGCCCCTGCCAGGCTCTTCAGACTTATCAGCATCCTCAGAGCCTTGGCATAGTCACCCGTATCATAATATAATTGTGCCTGATTAGTATATATCTGCGACAATAGATTCCTAAAACCGTACTTACGGGCTATGGCAGAACCCCTGTCAAACATCTTGCGGCCTTCATCATGAAATCCGAGCATCGTGTAGCCTATTCCGGCCGAGTTGGCATACTTTGCCATTATCAGGAAGTCGGTCTTCTTTGAAGCCGTCTTCTTCACCTCGTTGAACACCATCCTGGCAAAGAGCACCTCAGACAGGAAGTCGCCCTTCTCGGTGAACATCTTGCACATGGGATAATAGCTTGCTGCCAGCTGCGCAGGCTTCAGCGAGTCAGCGTTGCTGCGGTTAATCTTGTTGATCTCGTTCATATAAAATTTGCTGGATGGAGTATTCTGCACATACTCCTTCAGATATGCCGTCCACCGCTCCTTCAGCGCATTCTTTTCTGCCCGGCCTGCCACCGCAGGACACACACACGACAACAGCAATGCTGCCACAGCGGCGCGTAGAGCCACGCAGCGCACACCGCGGCATGCCGCAGCGCAACATTCAATGACACAGGCGAAAAGGAAAGACAGACATAAGGCAGGTCTGCCGTATTGGGTATACATCAAGCGCATAACAGATAAAATTAATTTCAGCGGCAAAACATCACTCAGAAATACCGCCCATGTCAGCATCACGCTGCATGACGGCAGGCCGTGGCGTAAGACTTGTATGCATAGAGAGCCGCTATACTCAAAACATAATATCAGACAAGGCCGGTCTCAAAGGTACGAATTATTAATCAAAACGTGGCCACTTTATCCGCTATTTTTGTCTTTTTGCCGTAAATTAAGCCCTATCCTGCCGCCTGAACAAGGCCTTAACGACGTATGACATTGCGTCGTACGGCATATGCTTTTTCAGCCTGTGCGGCGGGCCATGCCGGAGATAATGCAGCCAGAACGGCGGCAACATAAAGCCGGAGGCAGACAGCCACGCAACAAATCATAACATTAATTATGCCGCCACAATGACAGTTATATCACTTTTTTGTTATAACTTTGCGCCCGGAATATAAACGTTTATAAGACATGTCATTAAAATGTGGTATAGTAGGACTGCCTAATGTGGGCAAGTCTACGATTTTCAACTGCCTGTCGAGCGCGAAGGCACAGGCAGCCAACTTTCCTTTTTGCACCATCGAACCTAACGTCGGCGTGATAACCGTGCCCGACGAACGCCTCACAAAGCTCGCCGAGATAGTTCATCCGGGACGCATCGTGCCCGCAACCTGCGAGATTGTGGACATTGCCGGACTCGTAAAGGGTGCCAGCAAGGGCGAAGGTCTGGGCAACAAGTTCCTCGGAAACATACGCGAAACCGACGCCATCATACACGTGCTGCGCTGCTTCGACGACGACAACATCACTCACGTTGACGGCAGCATAGACCCTATACGCGACAAGGAAATCATCGACACCGAGCTGCAGCTGAAGGACCTCGAGACCATCGAGGGACGCCTGACCAGGCAGCAGAAGGTGGCAGCCGCCGGAAACAAGGAGGCAAAAATAGAAGTAGGGGTGCTCGAGGCATACAAAGAAGTGCTCGAACAGGGCAAGAACGCACGCGTGGTTGAGTTTGACAGCAAGGAAGAGCAGGACGCCGCACGCAACCTGTTCCTGCTGACGGCTAAGCCCGTACTGTATGTTTGCAACGTCGACGAGGCATCAGCCAAGACCGGCAACGACTACAGCCGCCGCGTTGAGGAGGTGGCAAAGGCCGAAGGCGCCGAGGTGCTCGTGATAGCAGGCAAGACAGAGGAAGACATAGCAAGCCTTGAGACATACGAAGACAAGCAGATGTTCCTCGACGAGCTTGGCCTTGAAGAGAGCGGCGTAAACCGTCTGATAAAGAAAGCCTACGCCCTGCTTAACCTCGAGACATTCATCACCGCAGGCGAGATGGAGGTTAAGGCATGGACATATCACAAGGGCTGGAAGGCTCCTCAGTGTGCCGGTGTAATCCACACCGACTTCGAGAAGGGCTTTATCCGCGCCGAGGTGATAAAGTATGACGACTACATCAAATACGGCTCTGAGGCCGCAGTGCGCGAAGCCGGCAAACTGGGCATCGAGGGCAAAGACTATGTTGTGCAGGACGGCGACATCATGCACTTCAGGTTTAATGTATAAATTTTAAGAGCAAAAGAGGCTTGAAAGAGTAGTTAAAGGAGTCAAAGTAGTTACCGCTCCCTATGGTCGCTCAGGAGTTAAAGTCAAATGCCTTTAAACCTGCGCACCATAAAAACGTTAACTGCACAGGCTCTGCTCAACAGGCAAGGCTAATGACTTTAACTACCGGCAGGCCAAAGCCTGCGATAACTCCTTTAACTACTCTAACTACATAAATATTACCTATCATGATTTCCGAATTATTATACATCCTGTGGAACCCCAACCTGGTGGCATTTCATCTCGGGCCGATGTCCATACGCTGGTATTCGCTGTGCTGGCTCCTGGGCCTTGCGTCGGCATATTTCATCGTGAAGAGGCTCTACAAGGAGCAGAAGATAAAGCCGGAGCTGTTCGATCCGCTGTTCATCTACTGCTTCGTGGGCATACTGATAGGCGCCCGTCTGGGTCACTGCCTGTTCTATGAGCCCGACTATTTCCTGTCGAGCGGCAAGCATATAGTGGAGATGATACTGCCAATACACTTCATGGCCGACGGCTCGTGGAAGTTCACCGGATATGAAGGACTGGCAAGCCACGGCGGCACCATCGGACTAATCATCGCCCTCTGGCTATACGTGCGCCGCACAAAGGTCAACATCTGGCGCGTGCTCGACAACGTGGCGATAGCAACGCCCGTAACGGCATGCTTTATCCGACTGGGCAACCTCATGAACTCTGAAATCATAGGCAAGGCAACCGACGTGCCCTGGGCGTTCATCTTCGAGCGCGTTGACATGACTCCGCGCCATCCGGGACAGCTCTACGAGGCTATAGCCTACGCCATATTCTTCGTCATAGGCTGGTATTTCTACCGCAAAAAGCCGCAGCGCGTGGGCACAGGATTCTTCTTCGGACTCTGCATAACGCTCATCTTCACGGCACGATTCTTCATCGAGTTCACAAAGGACATACAGGAAGAGTTTGAGGCTTCAATGCTGCTCAACATGGGACAGCTGCTCAGCATCCCGTTCGTAATCGTCGGACTGCTCTGCATGAAGGGCGGAAAATGGATGCAGAAACTGGGCATTGAGAAATAGACCAATATCCTACGGCTTAACGGCCGGAAAGGAAACAAATAGAGGGAAATAGGGGAAATTTGCGGAAAATTTCCCCTATTTTTATGTATTTATGCGAAATTAATCATATATTTGCGCAAAAGATAACGACGCAAATGATTGAGAAAACACCCGAAATTAACGAAGATGAACAGTTGGAAGCCCTGAAACTGTTTACCGACAAGAGCCACATGCCGCTGCTGAAAAAGATCAGCAACGGGTATGATTATTGGGACAAGGTGAAATATCTCGCGCCAAAAGGCATCAGCAGCAAGGCGCTGTGGCATGCCGTTAAACTGCAACGGATGCTCAACTCAAAGCAGATAAGCTTCGGACGCTACACGTTCAGCTTCACCGTTACAGAACACATGCTCGCCATGATGCACGAGTTTGACATGAACATAGGCGGCAACCTCGGCACCGACAGCATAATACCCGAGAGCGACAAGAACTTCTATCTCGTAAGCTCCGTTATGGAAGAGGCAATAGCGTCGAGCCAGATGGAGGGAGCGTCGACCACACGCAAGGTGGCGAAAGAGATGCTGCGGAAGAAGCAGAAACCGCGCGACAAGAGTCAGAAGATGATTGCCAACAACTATGCCACGATAAACTATCTTGCCGAACACAGGCACGACGACTTCTCGCTCGAAAGGATTCTCGAGATACACAGATACATATCTGCCGACACTCTCGACAACGGCGGATATGAAGGAAGCCTTAGGCAGACCGACGACATAGTGGTGATGAACGGCATAACGGGCGAGATAGCCCACACACCGCCGCCGCACAACGAGGTGGAAGGCATGCTGAGGGAGCTGTGCGACTTTGCCAACACTGACGACCCCGACAACTTTATACATCCGATTATCAAGGGAATAATAATCCACTTCATGCTTGCCTTCATACATCCCTTTGTAGACGGCAACGGGCGCACGGCGCGCTCGCTGGTCTACTGGTACATGATGAAGAAGGGCTACTGGCTCACGGAGTATCTCTCAATATCGAGAATTATCTACCGCAACAAGGCGCAATACGAAAAGGCGTTCCTATACACCGAGGCCGACGACAACGACCTGTCTTACTTCATACAGTATAATCTGATAACGATGAAGAAAGCATACGAGGAACTTAAACTCTACCTGCAGCGCAAGATAAGCGAGCGCGAAAGCATGACTGCCCTAAGCGGCATGAACGGCATAAATCTAAGACAGGCAAGAATAATAAAGGAGCTGTATAAAAACGGCGACAACATAATAACCGCCAAGGAGATAGCAACGCAGTTTGCCGTAACCGACAAGACGGCAAGAACAGACCTTCAGGCTCTTGTACAAATGGGAATAATGAGCGAGATTAAGCTCAACAACAGAATGACGGGATATGTCAGAGCCGACAACTTTGAGGAGAGAATAAATGAATTAAGTAAGGGAAATATAAAGTAAAACAAGGGAAATTAGGGGAAATTTGCGGAAAATTTCCCCTAATTTCTTTTTTATTGCCCATTACATTCAAGCCAAGAAACATAACAAAAGGGATTTTCTGCCGGACATAAAATCCGTTCTGACGCGTTTTCTTGTGTTCGGCGTGAAGATGTAGGGCTGTGCATGAGAAAACGGCTCACGCGGGCTTAAAATGCCATTATAAAAGAATGTCAGCATGACTTCATGATGCTTACGCGCAACAATGATGCCATGCTGACATATAGAGCATATAAACAGACAAGGATTAATCAAGCTTCAGCTCGAAGTCCACCACGTCGAGCCAGCGCCCGAGCTTGTAGCCTACATCGTGAAAATGCGAAGCCTGACTGAAGCCCAGCTTGCGGTGAAGCTCTATGCTCGCCTCGTTGCAGCCCGTTATGCAGGCTATCAGCACCTTGTATCCGCGCCGGCGGCACTCGTCTATCAGGCGGTGCATCAGTGCGGTGCCGAGGCCGCGGCGGGTGAAGTCGGGCGAGAGATATATCGTCGTCTCGTAAGTGTTGCAGTAGGCGGCGCGCTCCTTCCACGGATGGGCATAGCATATTCCTGCCACGCGGCCGTCTTCTTCAGCCACGAGATAAGGGCAGCTTGCCGATATGTGCCCCACCCTTTCGGCCATCTGCTCTTCGGTGAGCGTCTCGGTCTCAAATGTCTCAACGCCCTCTACGATGTATCTGTTGTAGAGCGCGGTTATCTCCTGAATGTCTTTTTCCTCAACGTAACGTATCATTTCTGTATAATTTATGTTTGCTTTATCTCTTTATCCTCTACGTGCCGCGGCCTGCCATGCGCTGACAGATGCCGCAGGCGCCCTTGCATACATGCAACACAATCGAAGCCTGACGCCTGACATGCGCCTGACCTCGATTGCAGTATGAATAATCCGGGCACAGGCCGTACCAGGCCTGACATGGCTTTACTGTCTGTTCACGCTGATCTTAATGCTGCGGTCGGCTATCTTCACCAGCACGACGCCGTCCGTGCGGCCTGCGCTGAGCGTTATGCTGCCTGCCGACGCCTTTCCTGCCGAGAGCATCATGCCGCCCACGCTGTAGAGCGCAACCTGCTCGCCGTCGGCAAGTCCGCTTACGGTGATGCTGCCGCCATGCGAGCTTACCACTACGCCGCGGCGCTCGTCAAGGTTTATTCCGGAAGTGTTCAGCGTGGCGTCGATGAAGCACAGCACGGCCTTTGCCTCCTCGCTGTTAAGATAGCCGTGTGCCGATGCATACACGGTTATGTCGTATGCCGCGCCGAGAGCCACATTGCCGTCGGCCGAGTAGGCTCCTTCAACGGCGTCAGACGCGCTTATCGTGTAGTGATATTCTGCCCCTTCGGTGGCGCATCCGAACGTCAGCGAGTTATCGGCATAGGCTATTGTCGGCGTGGCGCACCTAACGGGGTCAACCACCTGTCCGTCTTCCTCTATGATAAACTTAAACCCGCTCCACGGCTCCTTGACCTTATAGAGCGCCGTGGTGCCTGTAGGCACATGCAGGCGGCACTCTGTGTATATGTCGCCGAACACGAAATTGCTCGTGCTCACCTCGTCAGGGTCGTCCCACTGGCAGGTTACGTCGGCAAGATAAGTGCAGTCTGAGAAACTGCCGCTGCCCAGCGTCTCTACACTCCTTGGCAGCAGTATCGAGGTCAGTCCGCTGCAATTGCGGAAGCATCCGGCGCCAATGTTCTTCAGTCCGGCAGGCAGAGCTATTCCGCTGAGCGAGATGCAGTTGCTGAAGCAGTCATCATACAGCTTCTCGATACTCTCCGGCAGGGTTACCGAAGCCAGCTTTGAGCAGTAGCTGAAACATTCTTCGTAGAGCCTCGTTACGCCGCTCGGCACGACTATCGACTCTAAAGCGGAGCAGCTCTCGAAGCATCTGCTCTCTATGTTGTCTATGCTGTTGGGCAATGTTATTGCCTGAAGTGCGGTGCAGCCTGAGAAGCAACTGCTCCTTAAGTCGGTGATGCCGTCGGGCAGACTGACCGACGTGAGCGAAGTGCAGCCCGAGAAACACTCCTCGCCAAGCTCCCTCACACCCTGCGGGATGTCTATCGACTCGAGCGAAGTGCAATGATAGAAGCATCTCTTCTTCAGCTCCGTCAGGCTTCCCTCAAACTTCACCGATCCAAGCGACGAGCAGCCGTGGAAGCAGCTCTCGCCCATAGTGGTCAGACTTGCCGGCAGAGTTACCGACGTGAGGCTCTTGCAGGCGTAGAAGCACTGATAGCCAAGCTCCGTGATGCCCTTGGGCAGACTGATTGCCTTAAGCTTGTCGCAGCCTGAGAAACATGCGCTGCCAAGCGATGTAACTCCTGCCGGCAGCTCAATCGTCTCAAGCATGTAGCAACGCTCAAAGCACATATCACCGAGCGATACGAGAGCTTCGGGCAGGTCTACCGACTTAAGAGAGTAACAGAAAGAGAAACTGTTGCCACCCAGCGAAGTTATGTTGTCGGGCAGGTCTGCCGATACAAGCTTAGAACACGACGAGAAGCACGACGAGCCCATCACGGTAACAGTGTTGGGAAGCACAACTCCCGTAATGTCGTTTCCGCTGAAGGCATTGTTCTGCACGGTGGTAACCGTATAGTCATCTCCGCCGTATCTCACGGTCTCAGGTATCACGATGTCGCCCGTAAGTCCCTTCTGCTGCATCACCGATGCCTTTCCGCCGTCGAGCAGATAAGTTATTCCGTCGATTGTAGCCGTCTCCTGTGCGCTGCCTGCCAGGGTCATCGCCGCCGCCAGACATGTAAGGATAATTTTCTTCATAAATAGTTTTTTTAATGTTCAAGAAATGTATGTGTTCACTTGTTTTATTTGTAAAAATAGCCGATTGTTTCTCCGTGCAAAAATAAGAAAAAAACAACAAACCGAAAGGCCCTGCCCGAAAAAACAGCATTTTGTGTCGACCAACGCCTTGTATGGCATCAACCCACCCTTAATGCCGGCGGCAGGTTTTGGGGATATTTTGCGGAAATAAAACACCTGCAACGAACCGCCAAAAAACGATATGTGCCCTTTCGCACGGCAAAAGCATATCTTCTGCACGGCAAAAGAGCACATATCAGAGGCCGAAAGGCGGCCTTTTATAATACACTGAAATTCAATGCGTTATACAATATAGGGCGATGCACGCCAGCGTCGGCGGCAGACTGATGCATACCATGCCGCCGTAGGGCACGCCATAGGGTATGAGCCACGGCAGCGTCAGGCCTCAGTACGGCCGGCCCCGGCTGCCTTCATGCCTGCCTTGGCGTTGGCATACATGCGCACGATGATGTCGCACGCCTGGTCTAACGTCATCGAGCCTGTGTTTATCATCAGGTCGTAGTTGCGCGGATCGTCCCAGCGCTGACCCGTGTAATATTCATAGTGAGTGCCGCGGGCCTTATTGAGCCTCTTTATCTCAGCCTCCGCCTTAACCTTGTCCAGGCCGTATTCAGACGTGCATCGGTCGATGGCCGTGTCACGGTCGCAATAGCAGAACACGCGCACAACGCCCGGACGGCCCTTCAGCACAAAGTCGGCACAGCGCCCCACGATGACGCACGGCTCCTTGTCGGCCAGCTGCTGCACTATCTTGCTCTCGGCAAGGAAGAGCACGTCGTCGTCAGACAGTCCCCTGCCCGCCTGCGTGCCGTAGCCCTGCGACAGTATGCACTTCAGCCAGAACGACGGTATGGTCTGCTCGTTGCGCCTTATGTAGTCTTCGTTGATGCCGCTGCTCTTTGCCGCCATCTTTATAAATTCGCGGTCGTAGAGCCTTACGCCGAGTCTCGACGCCAGCATCTCGCCCAGCATGTGGCCGCCGCTGCCAAACTCGCGGGCTATGGTAACCACCACGTCGGCAGGCGCTGCGGCTGCCTTGCCTTCGGTCTGCTTAGAGTAGCCAAGCACGCCGTTGAGCACGCGGCAGAACGGTGTGAGGAAGTGAACTATCGGCCCCACGAGCAGCGCCGCAGCCACCGTGCCCTCGCGCACGCCGTGTATGCCGCCTATGAAGAGCATAGAGAACACGCAGGCAAGGATGACGTTGCCCACGTCGAAGCCCAGTTTGACGTAGCCGAAGTCGCCGCCTATGCGCCTTGCCAGCACCCTGACGAAGAACTCGCCCGCCACCATTGCCACGTCGGCCTTAACCTCGAGCGTTATGCCGCACGCCAGAATGACGCATCCGGCGAGCATGCTGAGCAGCTGCATGGGATATGCCTCGGGCTGAAGCCACGACAGCGACGACATGGATATGTCGATAAACGTGCCGAAACAGAGCGTAACGGGTATCTGTATGAGATACATGCGGAGATCGGCGCGCAGCTGTGAGCGGCTCATCATGAGCGGCTCTGTGGCCACGAAAAGAAGGTTTACGATAATGGTCCACTGGCCCATGGTAAGGGGCGTGAACATACTCAGCACGTAGTTGACGCTCGTTATGGGCGACGTGCCCAGCAGAGCCTTTGTGATAAAGGCAATGCCGTAGGCGTTGATAAACACCGAAATAATAAAAAGGATGTAACGCCTTGTTAGAAATATTGTCTTTTTCTGCATAATATTTTGACTTGAAAACAAATCTGTTCTAATGGAGAATTGAGAATGGAGAATGGATAATTATGATTTGACTTGAGGGGTATTGGGATGCCGGATGTTGAGCCTATTGCCGGTGTGTCGGGTGTTCTGTGGCCGGTGTATTTTGTCCGCTGTAACCAATTTATTATGTCTTCTGCCGGCATATTTTGTCTTTTACGGCTGTAATACTGTCCCCTGCAACTATTCTGTTCTCCTTTCTGATTATGCTATCCTTTCTTTTGTCTTTATTCTCCACGGAGAAATGTTCTCCTTTGTATTGTGTTCTGATTTAAATCACGGCGCAGAACTTATTATCAGTGTGCGTATATGTTGATGACTTACGACATTCATTCATGCCGACAGTCATAGACTTAAAATGTCTGAGGGGCTGCCATGCGGCGCCTTGTCTTTAACCCAAATCGGCTATTATGATTCGGTATGAAAGCCTGAATGCACAAAAGTGATAAAACCATGTGCTGTATGATGACCTGTTGGGGGTTAGTTTTCTGCCGCCACGACAGCGTGCGCCGCGCCACGGCGGCAGCCCTGCCCTATTTGCCTGTAACTATGCGCTTTATGTCGTTCAGCTTGTTGAGCGCCTCCACGGGCGTCAGGTTGTTGATGTCGAGCCCCAATATCTCGTCGCGCACCTGGCACAGCACTGGGTCGTCTAGCTGGAAGAAGCTGAGCTGCATGCCCTGCCGGCTCATGTTTATCTTATCTGCCGACGGCTTGCCCACTCCGCCCACCTGGGCGTTGTCGGCCTCAAGCTCCTTCAGTATGGTCTCTGCCCTCTTCACGATGCTCTTTGGCATGCCGGCTATCTGCGCCACGTGTATACCGAACGAGTGCTCAGAGCCGCCCGGCTCGAGCTTTCTCAGGAAGATAACCTTGCCGCCCGACTCTCTTACGCTTACGTTGAAGTTCTTTATGCGGGCAAAGTTTTTCTCCATCTCGTTGAGCTCGTGATAGTGAGTGGCAAAGAGCGTGCGCGCCTGAGCCTTGGGATGCTCGTGCAGATACTCCACAATGGCCCACGCTATGCTTATTCCGTCGTATGTAGACGTGCCTCGGCCAAGCTCGTCGAAGAGCACCAGCGAGCGCGGAGTAACGTTGTTCAAAATGTTGGCGGCCTCGGTCATCTCAACCATGAAGGTCGACTCGCCCAGCGATATGTTGTCCGACGCTCCCACACGTGTGAATATCTTGTCAACCAGACCTATTCTGGCGCTCTCTGCCGGCACGAAGCATCCTATCTGGGCCAGCAGCACTATCAGCGCAGTCTGACGCAGCAGAGCCGACTTTCCGGCCATGTTCGGACCTGTGATTATTATTATCTGCTGCTTCTTGTCGTCGAGGTATATGTCGTTGGGCACATAGCTCTCGCCCACGGGCAGCTGCGTCTCTATCACCGGGTGGCGTCCCTGATGTATGTCGAGCACAATGTTGTCGGCATCAATGGCAGGTCGGATGTAGCCGTGCTCGGCGGCAGTCTTTGCGAAAGACAGCAGACAGTCGATACGGGCTATGAGCGAGGCGTCGGTCTGTATGGCGGGGATATACTCCTGCATCGACAGCACCAGCTCGGAGAACAGCTTGCTCTCCAGCTGCAATATCTTGTCTTCGGCGCCCAGAATCTTCTCCTCATATTCCTTCAGCTCCTGCGTTATATAGCGCTCGGCGTTGGCAAGAGTCTGCTTTCTCACCCACTCCTCCGGCACCTTGTCCTTGTAGATGTTGCGCACTTCGAGGTAATAGCCGAACACGTTGTTGTAGCCTATCTTCAGCGACGATATGCCCGTAAGCTCGGTTTCGCGCTCCTGTATCTTCAGCAGATAGTCTTTGCCGCTGTAGGCTATGTTGCGCAGTTCGTCGAGCTCGCTGCTTACGCCGTTCTTTATCACGCCGCCCTTGCTCACAAGCTGCGGCGAATCTTCGTTCACCTCGCGCTCAATGCGGTCGCGCAGGCCCTCGCACAGCGCCATCTGGTCGCCAATGCGACGCAGCACGGCGTTGTCTGCCTCGAGACATGCACGCCTTACGGGCACCAGGGCCTGCAGGGCTGTCTTGAGCTGCACCACCTCACGCGGCGACACACGGCCCACGGCAACCTTTGATATGATGCGCTCCAGGTCGCCTATGCGGTGGAGCTGACTGTCGAGAAGGTCTTTAAATTCGGGATGGCGGAAGAAATATTCAACCACGTCGAGCCTGTCTTCTATCACGCGGGCATCTCTCAGGGGGAACACCACCCAGCGCTTCAGCATGCGGGCGCCCATCGGCGACACGGTGCGGTCAATGACGTCGAGCAGCGACGAGCCGTCGTCCTGCATGGGGTGCAGCAGCTCCAGAGAGCGTATGGTGAACTTGTCGAGTCTTACGTAGCGCTCTTCTTCAATGCGCGAGAGCGACGTTATGTGGCCAATGTGCGTGTGCTGCGTCATCTCGAGATACTGAAGTATGGCTCCGCTCGCCACCACTCCACTCCTTAGATGCTCCACGCCGAAGCCCTTGAGCGACTTTACGTCGAAGTGGCTCAGCAGCTTCTGGTTGGCCGACTGCTCGGTGAAAACCCAGTCGTCGAGCTCGAAGGTGAAGAACTTGTTGCCGAACCAGCGCTCAAACTCTGCCCTGCGGCCGCGCTCAAAGAGCACTTCCTTAGGCGAGAAGTTGACGAGCAGCTTCTCTACATAGTCGTAGGAGCCTTCGCCCGTGAGGAATTCGCCGGTAGATATGTCGAGAAACGCCACTCCGCAGGCCGTCTTGCCGAAGTTGACGGCGGCCAGGAAGTTGTTTTCCTTGTAGTTAAGCACATTGTCGGTCATGGCCACTCCGGGCGTAACCAGTTCGGTTATGCCTCGCTTAACGAGCTTCTTGGTGAGCTTGGGGTCCTCCAGCTGGTCGCAGATGGCCACTCTCCTGCCCGCCCTTACGAGCTTTGGCAGATATGTGTCGAGCGCATGATGCGGAAATCCGGCCATCTCCGTAGGGTCTTTCGAGCCTCCGTTGTTGCGCCTGGTGAGCGTTATGCCCAGTATCTTGCTGGCGTCTACGGCGTCCTGAAGGTATGTCTCATAAAAGTCTCCGCAACGAAACAGCAGCAGCGCGTCGGGGTGCTTTGCCTTCAGCGACATAAACTGCTTCATCATCGGGGTTAGTTCGTTGTCTTTCTTTGCCATGATCTGTTGTGGATAGCCTGCCTGTTCTGGTCTGTAAGTCAGGCACTATGGGTTATTTTCAAGCTGCAAACTTACTAATTTTTTTCCAATTTCTGACTGACAGAAAAGGAAAAACAGCTGAAAACTGAGAATTGAAAGACAATTAAGCGGCTGTTCTTAATCTCTTCCAATTCCCAGTTTTCAAATCCCAATTTTCTATTTCTTATAAGTTTGTTGTCATCTTTTTCCGCTGAAGCCCTTTGTCGGAGTGGTTTTCTGCGTAGTTGTCGATGGCTTGCTTCCTGTGCTTCTTACGGGCTTTGTACCGCTGAACGAGCCTGAAGGCCTTACAGTTGTGCTGCCCGATGTGCCCGTACCTCTCGACGGACGGCTCGTAGCGGGCTTGCCGGCTGAGGTTGTAGGCTTCTTGTTAGTGGTGGGACGGCCGTGCGACGCGGTGCCCGTAGAAGGCTTGGGGGCCGTAACCGTGTGGCCCTGATTTGTCGGTTTAGAGGGCTTCGGGGTTGTCGTCACGCTGTGGCCCGAGTGGTTTGTAGTGCCCGTCCTTACCGGCGTCAGCTTGTGAGCGCTGCTGTATGTGCGGCCCTTATACCAGCTCTTGCCGCCGTTGCTGCGCCAGCTGTGGCCTCCGCGGTAGGTGGTGTAGACGCTGGGGCGGCTGTAATAATAGTAAGAGCGGTCGGTGTAGCGCGTGTAGATGCTGTATCTGAAGCCCGAGCTCCAGTAGACCGGACGGTAGAAATATGTCCTTGACATATACAGGTTATACTGTGCCGCGGTGAGCACATAGCTCAGGTCGAGGTTGCGGCGCGTCCAGCACGTAGAGTAAAGGTCGTCCTGATAGTTGAGCGCCATGAGATAGTCGAGGTTTATTTCATACACGGCGTCATACTGGCTCTCATAAAGTCCCAGTTCGTATGCCATCTTGTCTGTCAGGAACAGGGCCTCCTCACGGGCCTGCGTATATGTCATTGCCTGCAACGTAACCGTGGTTATCATCATTATGATGAAGGATGTAAGTAATCGTTTCATAACCGTCAATTTTTAAAATGTTAGACAATCAGCAGTATCAAACAAATGTTCTGAGAGCAAAGATAGTGAAATTTGGGCTAAAGTGCAAGCAGTTTACCCTACAACAGCATCGGATTTTCCCTACAATTCAGCGGGATTTGCCCCCGCACACAACACAGACGGGCATGACTGCCGTGGCTGAAGGGCAGGGCAGAGGGGGCAGGAAATAAAACTTTTTTTAATGTTTTTATATCGCATTGCGAACATATATTGCACAAAAGCGGCATAATTTTGCCCCCGGAACAGGACCTTAGCCCGACAAGGAGAGATTGTTTCATGAGATAACACGGCCCGGCGCCGCCACGCAAGCTACCGCGGGGCAGGGCAGAGGGCACAAATACAACAGACCTTTAAAACTGATTTTAGAAATGATTGTAAGTATTAACCTGAACGAAGAGAGACAGAAAGACTTTGCCGACATGCTGAGCAAGGAACAGCGCGAAAGCGCAAGGCGCATAATGGCGCAGCAGCTGGGCCAGCTGCTGACACGCAACCCGGCCGAAAACCTGTACTGGACGGAGAGCAAGACCGACCTGATGGAGCTGGTCTACGACGTCTACATGGCCGAAAGCCCCGTTGACAGGCTGGGCCGCCCCTACAGCTTCAGCGAGATGGCGCGCAGGGCATGCACCGTGCTGCACGTGCCCATGCCGAAGAATCCCTACGCCATGGTGTATAACGCAAGGGAGAGGAAGGGCGTGAAGCAGAAGTCGTTCTTCAGCCGCTACTGCTGGCTGATGTACTGCAGGCACTCGCGCAACCCGCTCTACGCCATGATAAGATGCATGCGCTGAACAGACAACGCAACGGCAAGGTAACCATGAAAAACATTAACAGACCATAAAACACAAGACAATGGACAAGAACACACAGACAAGACTGTCGGAACACTTCACGCTGGAGGAGATGTGCCGCTCGGGCGCGGCAGTAAGACACCGCATAGACAACACGCCCGACAGAGAACAGACCGAACGCCTCAGGCAGCTCTGCCTGAACGTGCTGGAACCGCTGCGCAGGCGCTTCGGCGTGATACGCATAACGAGCGGATTCCGCTCCGAGCGGCTCAACGCCATAGTGGGCGGGGCTAACACCTCGCAGCACATGAGGGGCGAGGCTGCCGACATACACATATCAAGCATGGAGACGGGGCGCAAGATGTATGCCTACATAACCGCCAACCTCGACTTCGACCAGCTGCTCTTTGAACACTCGATGAGCAACGGGGCATGCTGGCTGCACGTATCCTACAAGGCCGGCAAGGGCCAAAACCGCCGCCAGGCCATACCTTTCTACAAGGCGGCATAAGGCCACGCAACGCGCTGACACCCAGTATATTGCAAAAGGCAGCCTTTCGTGCTGCAAAAAGTTATCTTTCACCCTGCAAAAGGCCGTCTTTCACGCTCCGAAAGGCGGCCTTCCTGTTATGCACGGCATAGCGTATATTTATAAAAGATTTGGTGGATACCGACACTTTGCACTGAAAAGATTTGGTGGATACCGACACTTCGCATAGAAAAGATTTGGTGGATACCGACATTTCGCACTGAAAAAATTTGGTGGAAGGCGGAATTGCGGGCATCTATGTGTGAAATACACCAAGGATTACCGCCGGGAAAACGGCATCAACTATCTGCCTGTATACATGACCATGTTATTATAATCAACATACGCATACGAGGCAAATATATGCCGCAAAACGAACATGGCAAACACGGGAAACAGAAAGGAAAAACACCGCAAATGCCATGAACGTAATGCGGCCGGATAGGTATGAAACTAAAACGTCATGTTCATGCTCACGCCAACGCTGCGGCCGTCGTAGTAGGGCAGGGCGGCAAGAGCCGTGGAGCGGCGGCAGGACGACTTGCGGAACAGCAGGGGATAGAGCCTGTAGGCCAGTTTGGTGCTGACGATGCCTATGCACGCACCAGCCACAACGTCGTTTATCCAGTGGCGGTCGTTGTAGACGCGCAGATAGGCCGTGAGCGGAGCCACCACAAAGCCCGACCAGGCTATAAGGGGCGACACCGACTTGTATTCTTCATAAAGAAACTGCGCGCCCATGAAGGCCGTGGCTGTGTGTCCCGACGGAAAAGAGTTGCGCGTGCTTACGTCGGGGCGTCGCTCGCTTATGGCCAGCTTCATGGTGTTGACGATGATGCCCATCGTGGCATACGACATGGCAAGCATGATGGTGCGGTCCTTGAACGAGTGGCGGCCGCGCACGCCTGCAAGGTTGAGTCCGTAGACAGCCACCACGGGCGAATACTGCACATAGTCGTCAGCATGCATCTTGCGCCTGTCCTTCGGCACGAGGGCGTATCTCACGGCGCGCTTCTGCCTGACCATCCATCCGTTCTCGATATACAGCGCCGACACGCCTACGAGGGCGGCAGGCACCACTATGTCGACAGCCCTGAGCCTGTGGCCGTCGTCGAAGGCGCAACGCCGCTGCACATCGCAGCTAAGGCTGTCGGCAGCACTGACGCCTGAAGCAGCACAGAGCAGCAGCATAATGAGGATGATCCTGAAGTTGAACGTTTCTTTACTTTTCATCATTTCGTTAATTTTTCCGGTGTGTCAAGCAATGTCATGGCCGATGGCATAAACCGGCAAAGATATCACACGGAAATGCTGAAAACCACCTATCGGGAAACTGTTTTTTTAATGTATTTTTCAATATACGCATATCCCGAAAACTTATTTTAACCAAACAGCAAGCATCAACACAAGCTGTAGCACAAAGCACGGCCTACGACGGCAGTCAGCCAAGGCACAAACAGCCCGGCGCGCCGAAAGCATCATAAGCACGGAAAAGAGCCATGCGGGCGTAAGCGCCTGACAGTCAGCACGAAACGAAACATCAGAACTGATCATGAAAACATACTAACAGCAGTTGAGCATACAGTCTATCGTGGTAAAACTTGACATCGCTGATCAGAAAGTGTATCTTTGCAAACGTGAACGACATGAAGCCGCAGGCACCTCAAAAGACAGCATGGACAGCCGGCAACCATCAGCCGCCGAAACGGCGCCGGGCAGCATGAAAGACACAACTGACACAAAGAAGCTTCTGAATGCAGAGAGAAACACACACAGATTATTAACCATTAAAAAAGAAAGGAAAAAAGATTATGGCAGTTTTTTATAAGTTGTATCAGGAAAACAGAGAAGGTTCGGCAAACAAGGGCAAGTGGTATGCACGCGCCGTGCACACGGGCACAGTTACAATAGACGACCTGGCAGACGAGATGCAGGCCAACTGTACGGTGAAGAGGGCCGACATCGTGGCCGTACTGAGCGAGCTGGTGGAGACGATGCAGAAGCATCTGCAGATGTCGCACCGCGTGAAGCTCGACCGCCTCGGCACATTCAAGATAGGCATGCACACCAGTCCGGCCGACACCGTGAAGGACTTTACGGCAAGCGGCAACGTCAAGTCGGTGCACGTGCTATTTCAGCCCGAGACCAAGATTGACAAGAACAAGACCCGCACCCGCGCACTGCTTACGGGCTGCAAGGTGCAGGAGCTGCCCAAGAACGCTGTCAGCGACACCCTCGACGACGTGGAAGCCGTGTAGCAGCAGGGCATGAATGAATGCAGACGATGAACGTAACACACATAAATTAACCCCAAAACGGTCATTAGGATTCAGTCGGGATTTAGCTTTATATTGAGCAGATTTTCGTTAGATTTTTAGCAGGCATAGCGGGCTATGTCAAGAAAAATCTGACAAAAAGACGCCAATAGAAACAAAAAGACAGACTGAAAGCATCAATGCACAAAATTGATAAAGTAATATGCGGTCTGATGACCGATTTTGATTAAAAAACTTACAAAAACAAAACAGACAATGGGAACAAAAGACAAGAACAACATTTCGATAATTCTGAAGGTGATAGTGGCAGTGGCAACAGCCATCCTGGGCGTGTTCGGAGTGAACGCGGCAATCTGAAAATGATGCAGTTAATCAAAATCAACCAACCGGTCCGGCAGGCATTTCAGTCTGCCGGATTTTTATGTTTATTCAATATATATACATAAAATATGTGTACTTTTTATCATAAAAGCCACATAATGTAAAAATAAATCGCTATATTTGGCAAATTAAGCTCAAACATATTACACATAAACCTTGATGCCTATGGGAAAATGATGGACGCCAAAATCTAAGAGACCAAAATCATTACACAAAATTAACCTGTTAAACTTATCGCTTATGAAGAAACTGATATTTATGCTCATGGCAGTAATCTGTTTCACGGCATGCTCAAACGACGACAACGACCCCCAAAAGCCTATTAATCCGGAACAGCCAAAAGCCGTGGAGCTGAACGATACCACCCTGACATTTGAACTGAATGCAGACACTGCAACTGTAAACATAGGCAGCAGCGAAGGCTGGTGGATAGAAGAGATTACGACAGAGGAAGACACTCTGAAACCTACTGCCGAGGAGAAGCAGCTGATGGCAGGAGGCGGAGCGTATGAAGCACGATGCCAGTGGGTCAGCGTGAAACGCAACGGCAGCAGCATCGAAGTGGCTGTAGACGATAACGTATATAAAGAACGCACATTCAAGATTATCCTTGCCACAGCCGACAGCACGGCCACCATCACGGGCGTGCAGGAAGAAATGATTACAGGCTGGTGGGACGACATCATAGGCCTGTCGACCAAGACCGTAACGCTCAACGGGGCAGGAGACCCTGCTACTGTAACTACCGAAGGAAAACACTGGTGGATAACATCAATAGAGGTTGACGGAGAGACGCTGTATAATTCCTACTACGACAACACAGAGAACAGAAACATGTATCAGACGGGCAAGTTCAACAAAAAGTGCGACTGGCTCAACGTAAGCGTGGACGACTGGACGCTGAACATATCGGCAGACATGAACTACGGAGCTGGCAGGACCTTCAAGATTTATCTTCAGGCAGGCGACTACCACGACTGCATAGACGGCACGCAGGAAGAGCTGATGACGGGAGGAGGCACCCCCATAAACCTAAAGCCAAAACAAGTTACGATACCGGCAGAAGGCGGCACACAGACATGCACGACAGACAAAGACATTGCATGGATAATACACTGCACTTACATTAACGATAATATCTATTATGCCACATTGGATGAAAAAGAAAACTGCGCAGACACGGGCAAATTTGAAAAAACTTACGAATGGCTGACCGTGAAGCGCGACGGCGAAAATCTGTATGTAACGGCACAACCAAACAATACAGGAAAGGAAAGAACCTTCAAAGTGGTGATTACGGCAGGCGACGCAGGAGACACTCTATACGGCACGCAGCCGGCACAATGACGCCGCAGGCAACACTCACACCGCAGACACTACAGGACGCAACGGCGGCTGAACACACATCATCCGTCCCATATATCCCTTTACGAGAAGGATATGGGGCGGATGATGTTCAATTTGCAACATAGTTTACAAAATATAATAAAAACAATTTTATTTCGTACAATCGAATTTTTGCATTATCTTTGCATATTATAATTATGTGTCATGCCTTACGAAAAAGCAAACCTCCGGCCTGACAATGACGGCCTTGAGTTTTGAACAGGGCTGGACGGGACGGGGCTGCAACAGAGCGGCATAAATAACACAAAGAATAAAAAAACAACGATACGGAACAATGGAATACAATTTCAGAGAGATTGAGAAGAAATGGCAGAAACAGTGGGCCGAGATGAAGACCTACCAGGTTACTGAAGACAAGAGCAGAGAGAAATTCTATGTGCTCAACATGTTTCCTTATCCATCGGGAGCAGGACTGCACGTGGGACATCCGCTGGGATACATAGCCAGCGACATCTACGCCCGCTACAAGAGGCTGATGGGATATAACGTGCTCAACCCCATGGGATACGACGCCTACGGACTGCCCGCCGAGCAGTATGCCATACAGACAGGACAGCATCCGGCCATAACTACGGCCGAAAACATAAGCAGATACCGCAGCCAGCTGGATAAGATAGGATTCTCGTTCGACTGGAACCGCGAGGTGCGCACCTGCGAGCCTAAATATTACAAATGGACACAGTGGGCATTCCAGAAGATGTTCAACTCGTTCTACTGCAACACTTGCCAGAAGGCACAGCCTATAGAGAAGCTCATAGAGCACTTCAGCCAGAAGGGCACCGAGGGACTCGACGTGGCACAGAGCGAGGAGATGAGCTTCACGGCAGCCGAATGGAACGCCATGAGCGAGAAGGAGCAGCAGCAAGTGCTGATGAACTACCGCATAGCCTATCTGGGCGAGACGATGGTTAACTGGTGTGCCGGACTGGGCACCGTGCTTGCCAACGATGAGGTGGTAGACGGCGTGAGCGTGCGCGGCGGTTATCCCGTGGTGCAGAAGAAGATGATGCAGTGGTGTCTGCGCGTAAGTGCCTATGCACAGCGCCTGCTCGACGGACTCGACACTGTAGACTGGACTGAGTCGCTGAAGGAGACTCAGCGCAACTGGATCGGCCGTTCTGAAGGAACAGAGATGCAGTTTAAGGTGGCAGGACAAGACTGGGCTTTCACCATCTTCACCACACGTGCCGACACAATATTCGGCGTAACGTTCATGGTGCTGGCACCTGAAAGCGAACTCGTAGAGAAACTTACCACACCTGAGCAGAAGGCTGAGGTGGACGCATATATAGAGCGCACAAAGAAGCGCACCGAGCGCGAGCGCATCAGCGACCGCTCTGTTACGGGCGTGTTCTCAGGCTCTTACGCCATCAATCCGTTCACGGGCGAGAACATTCCTATCTGGATTTCTGACTATGTGCTGGCTGGATACGGCACAGGAGCCATCATGGCTGTGCCTGCGCACGACTCGCGCGACTATGCCTTTGCCAAGCATTTCGGACTGGAGATACGTCCGCTCATAGAGGGATGCGACGTGAGCGAGGAGAGCTTCGACGCCAAAGAGGGCACCGTGTGCAACTCGCCTAAGAGCGGAGTGGAGACTCTCGACGGATTCTCGCTCAACGGCCTGAGCGTAAAAGAGGCAATAAAGAAGACCAAGGAGTTTGTAACTTCTCACAACATGGGCCGCGTGAAGGTGAACTACCGTCTGCGCGACGCCATCTTCTCACGCCAGCGCTACTGGGGCGAGCCGTTCCCGGTTTACTATAAGGACGGCATGCCTTACATGATTTCAGAAGACAAGCTGCCGCTCGAGCTGCCCGAGATAGACCAGTATAAGCCTACAGAGACAGGCGAGCCGCCGCTCGGACACGCTAAGAAATGGGCTTGGGACACAGAGAAGAACGAGGTTGTGGACAAGAGTCTGATTGACAACAAGACAATATTCCCGCTCGAGCTCAACACCATGCCGGGCTTTGCAGGCTCATCAGCCTACTATCTGCGCTACATGGATCCGCACAACGACAACGCCCTCGTGGGCGAGGAGGCCGACCACTACTGGCAGAACGTTGACCTGTATGTGGGCGGAACAGAGCACGCCACGGGCCACCTGATATACTCACGCTTCTGGAACAAGTTCCTGTTCGACCTCGGTGTGTCGTGCCAGGAGGAGCCTTACAAGAAGCTCGTCAACCAGGGTATGATTCAGGGACGCTCTAACTTCGTTTACCGCGTAAACAGCGACGACCACTCTAAGAAGCCGCTCTTCGTTAGTCTCGGACTGAAAGACCAGTATGACGTAACGCCTATACACGTTGACGTAAACATCGTTCACGGCGACGTACTCGACACAGAGGCATTCAAGGCATGGCGCCCCGAATACAACGACGCCGAATTCATCCTCGAAGACGGCAAGTATGTGTGCGGATGGGCTATAGAGAAGATGTCAAAGTCGATGTTCAACGTTGTCAACCCCGACATGATTGTCGACAAATACGGAGCCGACACGCTGCGTCTCTACGAGATGTTCCTCGGTCCGGTAGAGCAGAGCAAGCCTTGGGACACCAACGGAATAGACGGCTGCCACCGCTTCCTGAAGAAGTTCTGGGCACTGTTCTACGATCAGCGCACGGGCGAGTTCCTGCCCGACCAGAGCGAGCCTACGCCGGAGCAGTATAAGTCTGTCCACAAGCTCATCAAGAAGGTTACGCAAGACATCGAGCAGTTCAGCTACAACACCAGCATATCTGCCTTCATGATTTGCGTCAACGAGCTGCATCAGCTCAAATGCCACAACCAGGCATTGCTGACCGACGTGGTAGGCCTGATAGCTCCGTTTGCTCCGCACATAGCCGAAGAGCTGTGGCACGCACTGGGCAACAGCGGCAGCATATTCGACGCATGCTGGCCCGAATACAACGAGAAATACCTCGTTGAGAGCACCGTTCAGATGGGTATAGCCTTCAACGGCAAGCGCCGCTTCGAGATGCAGTTTGCAGCCGACGCCGACAACGCAGCCATAGAGCAGGCTGTGATGGCCGACCAGAGAACGGCAAAATACATCGACGGCAAGCAGATAGTAAAGGTTATCATCGTGCCGAAGAGAATGGTCAACGTGGTTGTTAAATAACAGCCGCGCCCATATCACTAAGGCAAACAGCAAAATAACAGGACACACACAGGCGGCAAAGGCCGGGCAACACAGCAGAGCCCGGCCACTGAGCCGGCCTGACTCACTCACAGGAGCCGACGCGCTCATGATAAAACCGTTATGTCAACAGAATTAAAAAGAAACACACTTTCACCTTAAAAAATCACAAGCCATGCAGAAGCAAATATTAATTCGTGAAGCCAAAGACTACTTCAACATCACCCTCGGGCTGATGCTCTACACGTTCGCCTTCACGGTGTTCCTCTTGCCTTACGAGATAGTAACGGGAGGTATAGCGGGAATCGGCGCCGTGGTGTTCTACGCCACGAAGTTCCCCGTTCAGTACACATTCTTCATAATCAACGCCGTGCTCATCGTGGCCGCGCTGAAGATACTGGGCTGGCGCTTCCTGATGAAGACCATCTACGCCACGTTCATGCTGACGTTCCTGCTCGACGTGGCCCAGAGAGTTGTCATACAGCCAGACGGCACGTTCTACAAGCTGCTGGGCGACGGCAACGACTTCATGTCGCTCGTCATCGGATGTATGATGACCGGCACGGCCCTGGCCATAGTGTTCCTCAACAACGGCTCTACGGGCGGCACCGACATCATAGCGGCCTCGGTCAACAAGTACCGCAACATATCGCTCGGCCGCGTAATCCTGCTAATCGACGTATGCATCATAGGCAGCTGTCTGTTTATCGACACGTTCGGTCCCGTGCAGTTACGCTGCCAGAAGGTGGTGTTCGGCTTCTGCACCATGTTCATCGAGTGCACCATGCTCGACTACGTGATGAACTGGCAGCGCCAGTCGGTGCAGTTCATGATATTCTCAAAGAAATATCAGGAGATAGCCAACGCCATAGCCACCACCACCGACCACACGATAACCATACTCGACGGTCACGGATGGTATACGGGCAAGGAGACCAAGGTGCTCTGTCTGCTGGCAAAGAAGAACGAGAGCGTGACGATATTCCGACTGATAAAAGTAATCGACCCCAACGCCTTTGTGAGCCAGAGCTCCGTGATAGGCGTATACGGCGAGGGCTTCGACCAGATAAAGGTGAAAGTGCCCAAGAAGATGAAAGACAATACGCTAAACGGCAAGTGACGGCAAAAGGCCGCTGCCACGGGCGCACAGAGAAACAATAAAGAAAAGATGAAAATAGTTTTCGCAACAAACAACAAGAACAAGCTGGCCGAGATAAGAGACATGCTCGGCGACAAGATAGAAGTGATGTCGCTGGCCGACATCAACTGCCACGAGGACATACCCGAGACGGCAGACACGCTGGAGGGAAACGCCCTGCAGAAAGCCCGCTACGTGTTTGACAAATACGGCATGAGCTGCTTTGCAGACGACACCGGACTCGAGGTGGACGCACTGGGCGGAGAGCCGGGAGTCTACTCGGCACGATATGCCGGCGGCGAAGGTCACGACAGCGAGGCCAACATGGCAAAGCTGATGCAGAAGCTCGGCGACAACGACAACCGCAAGGCGCGCTTCCGCACGGTGATAGCCCTGATAACGGGCAGCGGCGACGACGGCGTGAAGCTGTTTGAAGGCGTGGCAGAAGGCGACATAATACGCGAGAAGAGGGGAGGAGAGGGCTTCGGCTACGACCCAATATTCCGCCCCGAAGGCTACGACAAGACATTTGCCGAACTGGGCCACGAGATAAAGAACAAGATATCTCACCGCGCCAGGGCCGTGCAGAAACTTGTAGAATATCTTAAACAGGCAAGCGGCAACAGATAGCCGCCTGCCTTTATATTATCATCACCGCCGCCGGCAAGCGCTGCGCAAAGCGCTCTGGCGACGCAACGGCAATGCCGCTGAACGAAGAATTTTGGCATTTTATAAAACAAATCTTACCTGCCGGCGTTATATCATTGAGCAACAAGCCACAAGCTGTAAACAAAACAATTATGCGAAAAATAAACACCCATATCCTCAGACATATCATGTCATGCTGTCTGCCGTGCCTTTTTCTGCTATTATCAGTGCCGGCCAATGCAATAAGCGACGGCAGCACAGACGGCTGGACCCTCTATCCAAGCTACGGCAACATAACAGAAATAGAGCCCACGGGCAAGGAGGTGTACGTGCTGGCATCCAACAGTCTGTTTTCGTATAACCCCGCAGACGGACTTGTTGCCACCTACGACAAGACAAATATGCTGTCGGACATCGAGATATCGCACATAGCATGGTCAAAATCGGCCGGCAGACTTATCGTTACCTACACAAACTCTAACATCGACCTGCTTTCAAGAAACGGCAGCGTGATCAACGTGCCCGACCTCTACATGAAGGAAGCTACCTACGACAAGACCATAAACAACATTTATATATATAACCAATATGCCTATCTGTCGACAGCCTTCGGCATAGTGAAGATGAACGTCAGCAACGGAAGCATTGCCGACTCGTATCAGCTCGGATTTCAGGTTGACTACTGCTACATCGAGGGCAACTACATCTATGCTGCATCGAGCACGCAGGGCATCTACCGCGGCAACATGCAGGACAACCTGCTCGACAAAGGCAACTGGAGCCGCACGGGCGACTATGTGGCGCAGAACATAGACCGCACAAAGGTGTACGACCAGACCGACGGCACATGGTGGACCAAGACCGAAGACGGAAAGCTAACAGGATATAAGATAAACAGCGACAACGTGCCCGTGTATGTAACCGAAGGCGTTGCACCCGACGGACCCGCATCCAACAACTTCTACCGCATATACATCAACAACGGAAGCCTCTACGGCGTGGGCGGCCTGTGGTCGCAGGAGACCGACGGCAACCGCCCGGGCGAAGTTCACGTGTGGAACGGCGACAGCTGGTCGGAGTTTGAAAAGGTTACAACAGACAAGATAGGCCACAGCTATGTTGACGTGCTGTGCCTCGACTTCGACCCAACAATAAGCGGACACGTCATGGTGGGCGCCAAGAGCGGCATGTATGAGTTTCAGGACGGCAAGTTCGTGAAGCACTACACAACGGACAACAGCGCGCTCGAGTCGCCGTTCAATCCGCCGTCGAAAGACTATACCATCGTTACATCTGTAAAATACGACGCTGCCGGAAACCTCTGGGCGCTCAACTCGCTGATAAGCAACAGCATAAAGTGCCTCTCGAAAAGCGACGGAAAATGGACTACATATCAACATTCAGAACTGTCGGGCACCAACAGCTACGACCTTGAGAAAGCCTTTATCAGCAAGACCAACGGCAAGATGTGGTTTGTAAACAACAACTACAACAACACCATACTTTACTCATACGACTATGCCAACGACGTGCTGACAAAATACGGACCGAGCATAATAAACCAAGACGGAACAAGCCTCGGCGCAAACTACATATTCAGTCCGGTTGAAGACAGGGAAGGAAACGTATGGGTAGGCACCAACGCCGGACCTGTTTATCTCTCGGCAAGCGCCATACAGAACGGCTCAACTTACTTCACGCAGCACAAAGTGCCGCGCAACGACGGCACCAACTATGCCGACTATCTGCTATCGGGCATTGACGTGCGCGCCATAGCCATCGACGGCGGCAACCGCAAATGGATAGGCACCAACTCTAACGGAGTGTTCCTCATCAGCGACGACAACAACACGCAGATAAGCCACTTCACCACAGACAACTCGCCTCTGCCGTCAAACCTTGTGCAGGACATAGCCATCGACGGTGCGTCGGGACGTGTGTATTTCGCCACAGACAAGGGCTTATGTTCTTATCAGAGCGACGCAACCGAGCCGACAGACGAGATGACCAAGGACAACGTATACGCATATCCCAATCCCGTAAGACCCGACTACACGGGCCTGATAACCATCACAGGCCTTAGCTATGACGCCGACGTGAAGATAGTAACGTCGAGCGGAGCACTCGTAAACCAGGGCCGAAGCACGGGCGGATCATACACATGGGACGGCTGCGACCTCAACGGCAAGCGTGTGGCATCGGGCGTGTATATGGTTGAGACGGCAACATCGTCGGGCGACAAGGGCACCGTGTGCAAGATTGCCATAGTAAACTGACATCACAACAGACATAAAAATCTCAGCAGGAACACGTGACACGAAATACAGACATCCTATCTCACGAAAACACATTATGGACGCAGGGCATATCGGCTATAATGGTTATGCTGATGCACTTCATAATGCAGATTGAAGGTTACCCCCGCATCGTCAACATATTAGGCAGCATAGGCGTGGCTGCGTTTCTGTTCATATCAGGCTTCGGACTAAACGAAAGCTACAAGAAAAGCGGTCTGACCGGCTACTGGCACAAACGCATTGTGCGCGTAATAATACCGTGCTGGCTCGTCTTTCTGTTCAAGCTGCCGTTTGAAGAGCAGTTCAGCCTGTCAAGGCTTGTCCACAACCTGCTCTTCACCGACTCGGAACTGTGGTTTGTCGACTATATCGTAAGATGGTATATCATCTACTGGCTGGCGCGCAGACTATCACCGCGCCACACCACCAAGATACTTGCAGGCTTCTCAGTGGCCTTCATCTTCGCCCAACAGCTCATGTGCGAGCAGGCCTTCTCGTTCTTCTGCGGATACATCGTGTCGCAGCATTATGACAAGGTAAGACAGACAAGCCGCGGCAGGATAATAAAATTCACGGCGGCAGCCTTTGCCTACGGCACGGCGTTCATGCTCATCAAGGAGATTCCGTTCGTAAGGGGATACATCGGCACCGTGCCCTTCAACATCATACTGCTCAACATCAAGCTGCCGCTGGCAGTAGCCATAATCACATCTCCATACATATTACCGCAGCTGAAGAGGCTCAGACCTATATCATGGTTCGGCAAGATAAGCTATGAGATATACATAGTTCACTTCTTCGTCTTGCCGTTTGTAACCGACTTTTTATCCATAATTAAATACATGGCGGCGTCTACCGTCATTGCCGCCGTGTTCAACAGGATAAACAACGAGCTGAAGAACAACTTCACCACGGTGTTCACCTCAATACTCTACATCGCCGTATGCTACATCATGGCATGCAAATACAGCATGAGGGCCACCGAACATTTCGGATACGTCAGCATGAGCTATGCCGTCATCCTGGCGCTCGTCACGCTGCTGTTTAATCGCCGAAAGACAATTATAAGCAGACATTCTGAGGCAATATTCTGGTCAATGGCAGTGATAATGGCAGTTGCAATGGCAGCCGTGCAGTATCATTTCGACCCCATGCAGAACCAGGTTGACCGCTGGTCGGCCATAGCCAATCCGCTCACTGCCATGTTCAGCGGCCAGTTTCCTTATTCGGCACAGACCCATTTAGGCGGCTATGCCTCGCCGTTCCCGGTGTGGATGGTGTTCCACATACCTTTCTGGGCACTCGGCAACGTAGGCCTTTCAGAGATTTTCACCGCCCTGCTGTTCGTCATCAGCGTCAAGGCCGCCTACGGCTCTCAGGCAGGCATAAAGGCCACCGTGCTGCTTGCGCTAAGCCTTAACCTATGGTATGAAACGGCAGTGAGGAGCGATCTTATATCCAATTTTCTTCTTCTTGCATCATTTATAAACCTTCTTATATGCAAGAAGATAACCTTCAGTAAATATCCTTTGATGCTCGCTGCTATAGCCGGCCTGTGGCTGTCAACGAGAATAAGCACGGCATTTCCTCTCTTCATCATGTTCTTTCCCTTCTGGCTCAAGCTTTCTGCGGGCCGCAAGGTGTCCACGCTGCTCATTGCCGCAGCCGTGCTGTGCCTTACATTCCTGCCGTTTGCATTGTGGGACTGGCACGAACTGTTCTATGCCGAGAACAATCCGTTCTCGCTTCAGTCGAGACAGGGACGCCCGGCCGACTCGCTTCTGCTGCTCGCTGCTGCAGTGATAATGGCTTTAAAATGGAAGGGAAACAACAAGATGCTTATGCTATTCTCGGCTATAATGCTTATCCTCGTGCCCGTGCTGGCATACGGACACAATATGTATGTGTACGGCAACTGGACCGACATATTCAATTCGGCCTACGACATAACCTATCTCGACGCCTCGCTGCCGTTCTGCATCACGCTCATGGCAGCCTTCGGAGCATGTCAGATGCAGGCAAAGAAGCCCAGCTTGTAGAGCTTGAATACTGCCAACGACGGCTTATTGCCACGCAGATTGCGCAGTTCGGCGCCGCTGAACATTCTGTGGAACAGCCTGACAAGCCACAGCATGTGCATCGACCTCAGCCTGCCTACCATGCCGAGCAGCGGCGAATAGTCTTTTAGTTCGCCGGCAAACTGATGCAGAGTGAGCATGGCCTCCTCTATCTTCTTCAGATAAGCCGCATTGCCTTCAAAGCACGTATAAGCCACAGGATTGTCTATATGTCTTACCACGATGCCGCTGTTGCGGAACGCACGGCCAAGCATCACGTCCTCATATCCGTAGCCCTTTATCCTTTCGTCGTAAGGCACACGCTCAAGAACAGAGCGGTGATAAAAGAAGTTTGTCGTGCGGAACGAATTGTATGGCAGCCAGTTTCTCACCTCAACCGAATGGTTTTTCTCTTCAAATTTCTCATATCTGAAGCGCAGGTTCTCCTTATATAGTCTTGCCGAATCTGCCCCTCCGTCAACACACACGCCGCCGCACACGGCCTCGCCGCGCTGCGCTCCGCTGCTGAGATAGCGCAGCAGAAAGTCGTCGTAGACCAGACTGAGGCGCGCGTCGACCATCAGATGCCACTCATATTTGCCCTTAGACGTCATATTGTTGCGCATGGCTGCACGGCAGTCGTGGTGGCGGTCAATAACGTAGCGGCAGTGAGAAAGGCCGTCTATCGCCCTGTTTTCGGCTATCACGGCCTCGTTGGTGCTTCCGTCGTCTATTGCGAGAATCTCATATTCAAGGCCGTCTATGGCTTCAGCCTGCGAGTGGAGCACGCTGACAAGCGCCACGGCACTGTCGTTATAGACGGGTATAAGTATTGACAATTCGTTTATCATTTTGTTTTGCACAGATATGAATATTTAAGGTGCTGCCGTGCCGTTACGCAATTGCAGGCCAGCGTATATTATGCAAATATAATGAAAGCCGGCGGCAAAACAAAATAAAAGGCGCAGTTTTTAGACCGCGCCGCCAAGCGCGTACGATATACGTACCTTAAAAAACACAATAAACAGCATAATTTGCAAATAATGCTATTTATTTTTTTAAATTTGCAAGTATGAAACTCAGCATCATCATCCCCGTTTACAACGCCGAAAAGACGCTCGGCAGATGCCTGGACAGCATACTGTCGCAGACGTATGAAGACTTCGAGGTGCTGCTCGTTGACGACGGCTCTACCGACGGCAGCGGTCTGACGGCCGACAAGATAGCGCAGGGCGACAGCCGCCTTACCGTCATACATAAGACCAACGGAGGCCCCTCGGCGGCACGCAACTGTGCGCTCGACCGCATCAGAGGAGAGTATGTAACCTTTGCCGACAGCGACGACGAGCTCACACCGGGCACGCTCGGCAGGATAATGGCCATAATGGAGCAGCATCCTGAATACGACATACTTGAATATCCGGCTACGGAACGGCCCGGACGCAAGGACATGCACGTGATGAACCCGGGCAGCAGGGTGTATGCCGACGCCATCGGATGGCTCTCCGACCACGGCTTCGGCCACTGCTGGATGTGGAACAAGGTGTTCCGCAGGCAGATGTTCGACGGCGTAAGGTTTCCTGAAGACAGAAGGATGTTTGAGGACGGCATCGTCCTCGGCAAGATCATCAGCCGGCATCCTGTAATGGCAACCACCGGCGAAGGCATGTATCTCTACCACTGGAACGGCGACGGACTGACCGCCAAGGCTGCCTGCGGCGGACTCGTAACCATGCTCGAGGCACAGCTCGAAGTGGTGAAGATGCTCGGCATTGACACGAGAGAGAAGAAATGGCACAAGCTCTACATGGACATGTTCACGGCGCAGCTGTATGCCTACCGCGCCACGGGCAGACTGATGCTGCACAGCCAGAAGGTTGCAGCCGATATACACGGAGGCATGAGCGGCATGATAAAATCGCTAATGCTCAACACGTTAGGACTGAAGACGGCGTGCAGGATATTCAAAACACTAAGACCATGAAGATTGTTTATCTTATAGAAGACTTCGCCATAAAGGGCGGGGCAGAGCGCATGATATCCGAAAAGGCCAACACCTTTACGGCCGTGAAGGGGCACGACGTAACCATTGTGTCGATATTCAGCGACAGCCGTCCGCCGGCATATCCGCTCAACGGCGTGTCGTTCGTAAGTCTGGGCGTGCCCTTTGCCGCCACTGACTGCAGCCTGCTTGCCAAGACCATGTCGCGCCTCAGGGTGCTTACGTCGGCTGCCGTGCGCTTCAACAGACTGATGTCTGAGCTTCGCCCCGACGTCATCTTCTTCACGCTGCCCATGGGAGCGCTGCTCCTGCCGCTCTACCGCGGCAACGCAAAGCGAGTGTATGAGTCGCACTCGGCACGGCAGTTTACGCCTTACCACAGCTTGTTCGCGCCCATGGAGCTTATGGCCGACATCGTGGTGTGCATAACCGAACAGGACGCACGGCAGTATGCAAGGGCACGCAATAAGAGAGTTATACCCAACTTTATCAACACTCCCCGCCACACCGCCGAAGACTACGGCGCAAAAAGGGCGCTGGCGGCAGGCAGACTTGAGCATCCAAAAGGCTTCGACATCCTTATCAGATGCTGGAAGGAGATAGACAAGGCGCATCCTGACTGGCGGCTCGACATCTACGGCGAAGGCTCGCTGCGCGAAAGTCTGCAGCAACAGATAGACCAACTGGGGCTGAGCGGCAAGATAAGACTGTGCGGACGCACCGAAGACATGATGCAGACATACCCCAGATACAGCCTCATGCTGGCCACGTCGAGGTTTGAGGGCTTCTCGCTCGTGCTTGCCGAGGCACAGGCATGCGGACTGCCTGCCGTAACGTTCGACTTTAAATATGGCGCACGCGAGATTGTTGCCGACGGCATAACGGGCACAATAGTGCCGCAGGACGACATGCAGGGCTTTGCCAGGGCAGCAATAGACATGATGGCGTCTGAAGACAAGCGCCGCAGCTATGGCGAAGAGGCTGCAAGGCGGACGATGCGCTTCTCGCGCGACAGGGTGATGGAGGAGTGGTACAGGCTGCTTGACGACCTGAGCCGATGAGCATCACGCGCAGTATATCTTCTGATGAAACAAGCAGGGCAACAGCTTACAAGACGATATATGACTATATATAATGTCATACCGCCTTACCGCGACTATAGCCTCAGGCATACTTTAATGGCTGTGCTTATGCAGCATGACATTTACACATACAGATAAATAATACATAAAGAAAATAGCACCTCAGGCGGTGCTATTTTTTGTTTACCCAAGATCGGCTATCAGTATTTATATAAAGCTATGTGCCGTTCTGATGACAGATTGGGACTTAAATACACGTTTCTTATTTCAACACAAACTAATCACGGCGCACAGAATATTTCTTATACACTTCAACATATTCTGCCGCCACCTTGCGGTAGTCGTGATACTTTCTTACAAACTCCACGCTCTGCTTTGACAGCAGTGCCACGTTGCCTGGCGTCAGGAGCGCCTGCTCGAGCGTAGCCACATTGTCGTCGAAGCTCTTCTCGGGACTTACGTTTATTATAGGCCTCAGTTTATTCTCGCCTATAAACTCATAAAACTCTTCCTCGCCACCGCCTATAACCACCGTTCCGCGCGCCATTGCCGCCAGCGAGTTCATCGACGGCGTGTAGCTGTAGAACTGGTCCACCTGCACGTCGGCCTCGTCAAGCATCATGCAATAACGGTCGTAGGGCACGTCCTCTACATACATCACGCTGAGCCGTCCGGGATGCCTGCGGTCAACCTCTTCTATCATCTCGGCTATCTTGCGCGCACCTTTCAGATACTCGCGCCTGCTCTGCACGCCCACCAGCACCTTTATTTTGCCGTCTGTGCCCTTCACGCGTGCGTCATGGGGCACATGCATGGGCAGCGGCACATAATGCAGCCTTGAGCGAAAAGAATCGACGTCGTAGGCAAGATAATACTCATACAGGCATGCCACGAAGGCGTCTGAGCTGCCGGCTGCCTTGTTGAAGCACGACACACACTCGGGCAGGCGCTGCTCTGCCAGTCGGGCCTTGTTCTGCTCCTGGTTGCGCACGCAGCCGTTCCAGTACATGTCCGAATATTCGGGCACACCCTTCAGCTGGCGCTCGAGCACCTGCGGATCGTCGCCGTAGCATCCTTTTATAAGACAGCGGTTGTGGCGCTTCAGGAAACTGATGAGCATCTTGTTCCAGCTCATCTTCAGCGGCACAAACTGATAGTTGTGTATCTGCACCACATCGTTGCCGCACAGCCGCCTTATGTTGCGCAGGAGCGTGAGCAGCACCTTCAGTCCGCCAAGCTTTCCCCACCGCGGGTCGCGCCTGAGGTCGATGTCGCGCGGACAGTCGCGCGGAGCGTTGCCGTCAGACATCAGCACTACGTCGTGTCCAAGCTCAGCCAGACCGTCTCTCAGCGTAGCATGAGCATAGCTCGCCTCACCAATTAATAATATACGCACGGAATATTTGGAATTAAAAATTAAAAAGTAAAAATTAAAAAATTAAGGAGCAAAAATTAAAAGGCGGGAAAGAACGGAATGTCTGGAAACTAACGGCTTTGCGGCTTGCATGAAATAGCCGGCTAAAGTTTTCCGTTTTTTATTATCCCTTCATTCTTCCCAGCCTTTTAATTTTTACTTTTTAATTTTTAATTATGAACAATCTCTAGCTCATCTCCAGCATGCGGTTTATCGGCTTCACTGCCTCGGCTGCTATGTCGGCAGGAACGTCTACGCTGGGCCATTCATGCTTCAGGGCGTTGTAAACTTTGAGCAGAGTGTTCATCTTCATGTATTCACACTCGTTGCAAGAGCAGCCCACCGAGCCTTCGCTCACTTCGGGAGGCACGGGCAGGAACACCGTGTCGGGGCACTGGCGCTGCATCTCGAACAGTATGCCCGGCTCTGTTGCCACAATATACTCCTTGTCGGGATGTGCCACGGCATAGTCGAGCAGCACTGCCGTTGAGCCTACCACGTCGGCAAGCTTCACTACGGGACCCTTGCACTCGGGGTGAACCAGCACGATGGCGTCGGGATGTTCCTTCTTCATCTCAACGATGGCCTGAGGCGAGAAGCGCTCATGCACATGGCATCCGCCGTTCCAGAGCAGCATCTCGCGGCCCGTAACGGCGTTGATGTAGCTGCCCAGGTTGTGGTCGGGTCCGAAGATAATTTTCTCGTCCTTCGGCAACTGGTCTACTATCTTCTTTGCGTTGCCGCTCGTAACCACCACGTCGGTCAGCGCCTTCACGGCAGCCGTAGTGTTGACATAGCTCACTACGGTGTAGCCCGGGTGCTCCTGCTTAAACTTCTTGAGGTCTTCGGCGCGGCATGAGTCGGCCAGCGAGCATCCGGCGTTGAGGTCAGAACAGATCACCAGCTTTTCGGGGCAAAGTATCTTGCACGTCTCTGCCATGAAGTGAACGCCGCACATCACGATAATCTTGGCGTCGGTCTTGGCAGCCTTGCGCGCCAAGGCCAGCGAGTCACCAATGAAGTCGGCCACCTTCTGCACCGATCCGTCGGTGTAGTAGTGGGCCAGTATTATGGCGTCTTTCTCCTTGCACATTCTTCTTATCTCGGCGGCCAGGTCGGTGCCGTTGTCAGCAGGCTCGTCTATGTAGCCCTTCTCTGTCCATTCTTCTTTAACCATAGTGTTTGTTTCTTTTGCCGTGTGTGCTTGTCCTGCTTTCGGGTTACCCTCAGGTTTCCACACCCACATAATTATTCTTATCCTTTGTTTTCCTTTTTTAAAAAAGAGAATGAGTTGTATGATATGCCGTTGATTTGTTCAAAACTTTAGGGCTGAAAGTTTGCTTATTTCGTTATCAACCCGTGGTTATGTGTTTTCAACATGTGCCATTAATATCTTCTGTCTGACTGTCAGGCGTTAAGGCATCTTATCCACAATTCTCCTGTCAGACTGCAAATTTAATAAGTTTATATCTTTTTTCGCCATTTATCTGTTGAAAACTTGCTTATTTTGTCTGTATAAAGGTGTTGATATACACGTGTATAATGTCGTGCCCGCGTGGCGTGTTGATATCCACATATTTTTCCAACGGTTTTCCACATGGTTATCAACAGGGTTTTCAACACTGTTCCGTTGTTCTTTGTCCGCTGTGGCGTTTGTGCCTGTTTTCATGGTGTTTTCTGCGTTGTTTTCGGTCTGTGGCGTGGCTTTATCCCGGTTTTGGTGTTGCTTTATGCGTTTTTCGTGTTGTGATATGCCGTCTTTTGCCTTGCAACAGGTGGCTTTTTGCATTGCGATATGTGGCTTTTCGTGTGCTGAAAGATGTGCTTTCGGCTTGTTGATAAATGGTGTTTATTTTGTTGATAAGTTTTGTAACGGCCTTAGGCTCACGTCTTTATGATATGTTGAAATCTTGTTGAAAAGTGCCGTTATGCTTATTCTTTTCGGTGTGTTTTTCTGATGTGCCTATCTTCTGCGCAGTTTTTTCAGCCGTTCTGTCAGGCTGTTCCACAGCGACGTCTTTTTGTGCAGTATAAACAGCGAGGCGGCTGTGCTCGCCAGGGTGAGCATTATGCCGAGGCAGGCGCTCAGCAGAGTGTTGCCGATAAGTGTTGAAAGATATGCCGCTATGCCTATCGGCAGATGTATGGCGGCATAGGTGCATACGCCTTTCGAGGGGCGGTAGGCGTAGCGTGTGTGGGCATAGGTGTATATCAGCGCCAGCTCGAAGAGATACGACACGAGCAGTCCGGCGCCCGTGCCCGTCAGTCCCATCAGGCGGTATCCGCCCATCACGGCTGCCACCTGCATGGCTGCCGACAGCGTTTCGAGCACGAAGAAGGCCTTAGAGTGGCTCTTGGCGAGCGTCATGTAGGCTATGGGCAGCGTTATGGCCCTGAGATACATCGACATGACGGCTATCTGAGCCATGGGCACCACGGGCGTGAACTTGCGGCTGTAGAGCATCGGCACCACCAGCGGCAGGGCCACGATGAGCAGCGTGAGCATGGGTGCCACGATGAGCAGCGACACCTCTATCTGGCGGTTGGCCGTGAGCTTCATGGCCTGGTTGTCGTGGTTGACGGCCGACAGGCGCGGAAAGTAGTCGGTCTCCATCGCCGAGAACACCATGCCCGAGTAGGTTATCGTAAGCACGAATCCCGCGTTGTATAGTCCCACTATGTCGAGGTCGGCCTCGGCGTTGAGCAGCGCGCGCAGCAGCATCTCGGCTCCGCTTGCCATTATGCCCGACATGATGAAGGCTATGCCCAGCCTTACCATCTCCATGCCTTCGCCCAGCAGGCCCTTGGTTCCGCTGAGGCGCAGCGGATAAGACCTGTAAGAATACACCACCGTTATTATCATCGTGGCAAGCGCCATGAGTATTATCACGGGCACGATACCGGTCCATCTGAACATCCAGTATATGGGCACGGATATCAGCAGCGAGGCTATGACCGACCATATCTGCACCACGGCGAGCGCCCTTAGTCGTCGTGTGGCCTTCAGTATGGCCGTCTCGCCGCCCGTTATGGCCATCAGCGCCACGGCAGGCGAGAGCAGCATGAAGTGGAGCGTGTGGTCGCCCCACGAGAAGGCGAGGCTGTTGAGCAGCGGTCCGGCGGCTATGCACACGAGCATGCCGAGCAGTGCAGCCACGAGGCTCCATGCCCTGACAATTCTGATGAAGCGCTCCATGCCTTCCGTGTCGCCCTGATCGTAGAGTTCTGATATGTGCTTTATCGCACTGAAGGATATTCCGAGGTTGGTGGCCTGCGAGATAAAGTTGACCGAAGAGTTGAGCAGCGACGCCAGTCCCATGCCGGCAGGGCCGAGCAGCAGGGCAGTAATCTTGTTGCGTACAAGGCCGATGATGATGTTGAGTCCCTGCACGCCGCCGAATATTCCAGTATATTTCAGCACATGTCCGTAGCTGTCTTTACTTTCGTCTTTATCCATTTAAGATATAGAACGGCGGAATTGGGGAAATATTGTTTATTGTAGTAGTTAAAGGAGTTAATGCCGAATGTATTGTTGGTTTAGGAGTTAAAGTAGTTAGAGGAGTTAAAGTAGTTAAAGCCAAATGCATTGTTGGTTTGGTAGTTAAAGTAGTTAGAGGAGTTAAAGAAGTTAAAGTCAAATGCATTGTTGGTTTTAGAAGTTAAAGTAGTTAGAGTAATTAAAGCCGAATGTATTATTTGTTCTTCTCTCAAGCACTACGTTTGCTATTGTGCCGGCGGATCTGTGCTCCGCCGGAATTGCTTATAAGGATCTCCAGATCCGCTTAAAATACCGCTTTTTAAGTTAAAAGCAGGCGCAAAAGCGCAATTAAAAATGAAAAATTAAAAATGAAAAACGCCTGACGGAAGCGAATGGTTAAGAGTGAAAAATCCAAATGTTTTGTGGTCAGGTGTTTACAAACAAAAGAAGAACGTCCCATTGCAATAACAAGCAACGGGACGTTCTTTATTTTCTTAATTCTCACTTCTTAATTAAAATAAACGCTGCCCAGTATTGTGGCTTCGAGTAGGGGTGAACGGTCTTCATTACTTTCTTCTTCGGCCACACCCATCGGCCTAAGCGCCTTATCTGTCCGTGCGACTTGTCGTCCTCGTCTGTCTCCACTTCTATCTTCACTTCATGGCAGCGCAGGTCGGTCTTGGCTTGGGCGAAGGCTTCCGACATAGGCATGCCGCCGAGCAGATGATGATAAAAACGGGTCATGAGCAGCTTGGTGGCCTTGTCGTCAACGTTCCACAGACTTGCCACTATCGCGCCGGCTCCTGCCTTCTTAAGTCCGCGCTGAAAGCCGAACACGCCCTCGGAAGTTATCGGTCCGAGACCCGTCTGACATGCCGACAGCACTACGAGGGCTGCCCTGTCGAGGCGCATCTCTGAGGCTTCGCGTGCCAGCAGTATGCCGTCGTCGTAGGCGCTGTATGCCGGCTGCACCATGCGGTTGGCACCAGCAAACACCAGTCCGCTGCGGCTCATCGTGTCGTCTTCGCGCAGACTGTCGCGGCAGAACGCCAGCGGCTCGGGCCTGTCGGTGTCGGCAAAGCAGAAGCCGTGGGTGGCAAGATGTATCATTGAGCACGACGGGGCGGCGAGCTTGAAGGCCGTTTCGGTGGCCTGCGTGCCTTTTATGCATTCAGCCTTTATGCCGTTGCCTTTTGCTATCATGCTCCTTATGGTGTCAGCCTCTGCCGCCGTGGCGGGCAGATAGGCGTAGGCTCCGTTGGCTGCGGGTGGCAGATGCAGGGCAGAGAGTATGCTGCTTGCGCTGCGGTCGGGCGCTGCTGTGGCGTCGTCCTGTGTCTTTGCGTCGCATTCGTCGTAGCTCACTCCGCCCATAATAAGTGCTTTTCCCCTGATGTCTTTGTCGTCATTGGCAAGCTCGCGCGTAGAACTGAGGCGGCACACGTCGCTGCCGTTCATGGCGTCGGCCATGTTCTCTATGGCAAGCAGATGCAGCAGACCGTCGGGCGCGAAGTATATCCGTCCGCGCTTCGTCAGCAGAGGTTTCAGCTTCGACCATATCATAGAGCTAAGCTTAGTGTCGGTGTATATGGCGTTCTTGTCGGCAGCGCGCATCGATTTCATCGCCTCGTTGAGTGTTCGGCCGTCGGTCAGTCTGAAGTTGCGCAGACTGTCTTCTGTCCACAGCGGCACGAAGCCCACCTTGCCAGTGCCGTCAAGGGTCAGTGCGGCATAGCGTCGCGCCGATGTGCTGCCGTATCTTATAAACTCTATTGCCCTCTCGTTGCGCCCCAGCCGCCGCGCTATGTCGGCCGATGTCAGCCTCATGTTGGCGTTGAAGCTCCTGTATCCGTCCATCATGGCCATCAGTCTCTGCTCCTGCCTGTCGGCTTCGGCGTAGAGCGAGTCGCGCTGCCGTGCGTCAGAGCTGCCCTTGTCGGCCTCACGCCTCAGTGATGCTATGCTGTCATAAAGCCTCGATGCAGATGTGTCGCGCCGTGCCTCGGCCTCTATGTTGCGCTCAACCTGCAGCAGAAGACACTTGGAGAAGAGCGCCACGTCGTAGAGCAGCTGCGGGTCGGCGGCCTCGGTGGCGTAACATTCGGTTACAAGCGGTTCGTTGCTGAACCAGAAGTCCTGCCGCTGCTTGTCGGTAAGGAAGGCAAACGAGCGGCACACATAGTTGCGCATAAGGCCGAAATACGTCTTAAACCACGCTGCTGCTTCTGTCTTCCGTCCGGCTTTCAGCAGAATTTCGGCGCGCTTTCTTACGCTTATCGCATAGTCGGGATGCTTCTCTCCGAGGTTTATTTTCTGCCATGTCAGGCACGAGTCAATGTGCGCCAGGGCTTTGTCAGCGTGTCCGCATCCGCTCTCAGCCAGCGCCAGGTTTGCCATCACGATGTATCGTCCGGCTCCGTCTGCCAGCATGCCTGCAGCCTTGCCGAGCGATGCCGCAGCCGCTTCGTGCTGTCCGAGCGACATCTCTATAAATCCGCGGTTGGCCGTCAGCGTGGCCTTCTGCTCTGCGCTCATGCCGTCGGTCGGTGCCGTGGCGAGCAGCTGCAGGGCGTCGCCGCCGCGTCCGAGATATGCATACGCCGATGCAAGGTTTATCAGCCGTGTGTCCTGTCCTATCGTGGTGTTGAGCGGCTCGAGCAGGTCTACGGCGTCGGCGTATAGTCCGAGAGTGAGATACAGGTTGCTCATGTTCAGTTTTCCGCGCACGTCGAGCAGTCCTTTGCTGTCAATTGTGCGGTAGTTTTCGAGCGCCTCGCGATAGTTTCCCGTCTGTCTGTTGCACGTGGCCATGCCCGTCAGCGCCCTTAGCCGCCACGATCCGGGTATGCCTTTCTTGTCGTTCACCTCACGGTAGGCTTCAATAGCCTCGGCATAGCTCCCCGCGTTGCGCAGCGAGTCGGCCCTGAGCAGCGTTGCCACCGTCTGTCCTTCTGCCGTGGCGGCAGCGGCTGATAATATCAATAATGCAAGAAAACGAAACACGATGATAATCAGGAATTAAAAATTAAGAATTAAGAAAACATGTATAAATAATATTGCGGCAGCTGGATTTTTTGCCTTAACCCGAATATGTGGTGAGAATCCGGATGGAAGCACCGATACGCAAACAGACAAAACAGCATGCTCTCTGATAACCTTTCAGGGCTTAGTGAGCCTCATTTATTTTCTTGACATGCCGCTTCAGCCGTTTCGGCTTGTCTTATGCCTTTAGCTGCTTGGGGCTGTTCAGTTGGACACGATGATAAAGCTCAGGTCTTTGTCCGACTTGTTCTCCACGGTTATCACCAGTTCGCCGGCACGTTCTATCGTCCAGTTGAGCGTGCAGCAGTCCTTGCCTCCGTCGGCCTTGTCTGCCAGTTTGCGGCCGCTGCCCTTGTCGTCTACGTAGAGATTCACTTTGCCTCCGCACTCGGGCACCACCATCAGCTGCTGTTCGCCCTGCGCCATCATCGAGTAAGTTACGCTGCCGCCTGCCGCCACGGCGCGGTGGGTGCATCTTAGCGGAGCGCTCGTTGCCCTCATCTTGTAGGCGTCTTCAACCTCTATGAGCCTCATGTCGAGGTTTTTCAGCAGCAGTTCGTCAAGATATTCAACGTTATATTGCAGATGTCCGCGCATCGGCACGGCGCTTTTGGTGTCGACAGAGCTTAGCGTCAGTTCGCTGAACGGTATCTCGCTTATCATCTCCATGCCCGCCATCACGTTGTCGGCAGAGCGTGCCGTAACGGCGTCGCGTATCATCATGCACGCCTTTTCGGCCTTCATCATCAGTTCGGTTGTGTTTTGCGCATGTATGGCCGATGCACATACGGCAAGCACAAGCAATAATATTTTTCTCATGTCAGTAATATTTTAGTTGTCAGTCAATGTTCATTCATGTCCTTTCTGCTGTCTTTCCCCTTGCCTCTGTCGGAGGTGCCGTCGGGTCGGCGCGGCCTTATTCGGCGTCAAGCAGGGTGAAGGCAGCCCAGAAGAACGGCTCGCGGTGCTGCTGTCTCATGTTGTTCACGGCAGTCCTGAAGGCCTCGCGCTTGGTCATTCCGCCGAGCCACAGCCTGTAGAAGTCCTGCATGAATATCGCCGTGGCGCGGTCGTTCACGTTCCATAGCGACATCATCAGCGTGTTGACGCCGGCCTCCTTAAATCCGCGCTGCAGTCCGTACACGCCCTCGGTGGTGTAGCTTCCCAGTGCCGTCTCGCATGCCGACAGCACAGCCATGTCGGTGTTGCCAAGGTCGAGCAGCGACAGCTCGTTGGCGGTCAGTATGCCGTCCTCGCGGTCGGGCTTGCGTTCGCCCGTCCATGTGGCGTTGGCGCCTACGAAGGCAAGTCCCGTGCGCTGCATGGCGTGGTGCTTTGAGCCGGGATGGTTGCGCAGGAACGCATATTCGTCGGCATCCTTTGAGCCGTCAATGAAGAATCCGTGCGTGGCCAGATGTATTATGTCCGTGCTCTGTCCGTCGAGCTTGTAGAATGCCGTTTCGGTGGCGTTGCTGCCCGTTATGGTGTCGGCCTTGATGTCGGCTTTGGCCATGCATCGGGCTATGGCGTCGGTCTCGCGTCGCGTCTCGTCAAGATATACGAAGGCTTCCTGCATAGCTGCTCGTGTGTTGTTGCTGCCGTTGCCTGCTGCCTGCGCAGCCTGTCCGTCGCTGTAGTAGATGCCTCCGAACACGGTTGCCGTCCTTATGTCGTGCTTTCCGGCTCTGCTTACGAGTCTTGCCGTGGTAGACAGCTGGCGCAGGTCGTATCTGTCTATGAGGCAGCTGTCGGCCGATACGGGTATGGCGGCAAAGGCAATGCGGTTGAGTTCGCCTGTGGGCGAGAAGTATACGGTGGCCGTGTTGCCGAGATATTGCTCAAGCGGCCGCCATATTATGTCGTAGAGCTTTGACCTTCCGAAGGTGTAGAGCCTGCGCACACGTGTTTCGGCAGGCATGAAGTCGGTTTGTCTGAGCAGCGCGGTCAGCTGTCTTGCACCGTTGAGCATCACGGCAGCGGGACGTTCAAGTCCGGGCTTTATTATGAGGGCTGCCAGGGCCGTGTCGGTGGCTACAAACTCTATGGCTGCCTCGCCGGGGCTGAGTGCCTTTCTGATCTCCTGCCACGACACAACTCTCATGGTGTCTGTGCGGTAGGCCTCGGTGCTGCGTGCCAGGCTCTTCTCTATGCGCTCTATCTGCTGCTGTATGTCGCTCAGCTGCTTGCTCGTCTCTGTGTCGCCTGTTCCTGCGTTGAGAGCGCGTGCCGCTTCGTTAAGGCGTGCAAGCGTGTCGAGCTGAGATATCAGCGCATTGTCGCCCGAGCGTATTATCGAGCGGCGTATGCGTTCCCACGAATGCAGCAGCAGACCTTTGTCAAACAGTGCTGCGTCGTAGGCCTGAGCTGCCAGCTCACGGCTCTTGCGCGGCAGCATCCAGTTGATCATCAGGCCGCTTGTGCTGTGGTCGGCAAGAAACTGCGCGCGTTCGTCAGAGCCAAGATAGTCGAAGTTTGAGAGCACATATCTGCGTATCTGACCGGCGTATCCGGCTGCAGCTTCCACGGCTTCGTCGTCTCTGTTGAGCGCATAGCACAGCTCTGCCTGCCAGCGGCTTATCTGTATCTGGTCGAATATTGAGAAACGGTCAAGCTGCCTGTAGCATTCGGTGTTGTAGGGCAGCGCGCTCCTGAAGTCGCCGCGCATGACGTAAAGTCCTGCCATGTTCTGTGCCGCCGTCCACGGCCTGTGGCACAGCGAGTCGGCTTCGGCCATCAGTCTGTAGTAGTGAGTGATCTTTGATGTGTCTCTTACCATGCCGTAATAGTTGGCAAGAGCCTGTATGAGCATATAGTATTCGGGCAGTACACGGTAGTCGGCACCCTGCACAAAGCCGGGATATCCCTGCTCCATGTCGAGCAGCTGCGGTATCAGTTCGCCCAGCTGGCTGCTTATGTATTCGCGCGAGTTTCCGGCTCCGTCCTGCTGTTCCGCCGCAGCAGGTGTTGTAGCATACAGTCTGGTGCCGTTGGTTACAATGTTTGTGAGCAGTCTTAACACATACGAATACTTTATGTCCTTGTTGTAGTTGCCCATTTTATATACGAGGAATGTGGGCGATATTATGCCCGTGCACTGCGTGAAAATCTTGTTGAGGTTGCCCGGAGTCCTCAGCCGCGTTATGTCCACGCGGTTCCACATGCAGTCGAGATATGTCGTGGTGCCCTGCATGTTGTCCCTCTCAAGCTCCTCTATCATGCTCTCGTTCAGCTCCTCAGCCTTGTGGTCTTGTCCGAGAGCCATGTAAAGAGTGTACAGATTCTTTGAGAAGTTGAGATAAAATCCGGGCGAAATGTCGGTTATCTTCTTTGCCAGGAGGTATCCTCGCTGAAGATAGAATTCGGCAGAGTCGGGCCTGTTCTCGCTGATGTGCCATGCGCTGAGATACAGATATCCGTTTACGGCGAGCGACGGCAGCTGTGCGGTGTCTGTCAGCAGCGGCTCGGCAGCCGACTCAAACAGTCGCCTTGTCTTCCTGTCGTTCTTGCCCTGCATCATCCTTATGCGTCCGAGCAGTGTGCGGGCGCTTGCCAGATATGCCTTGCGCATGGTCTTGCCGTCGTCCTTTATCAGCTTTGTCACCACGCCGGCGGCATCGTCGAGCCGGTATTCGTCAGCGAGATGCACGGCATAGCTCATGGCCGGCATAAACTTTTCGAGCCTTGCCTCGCCGTAGGTTTTCAGTGCTGCCTGCCAGCAGCTGTCCACCGTTGCCGAGTCGGCGGGCTGTCCGCTGCTGCCGTATAGCACTGCCAGGTCGTATCGTGCCTTGGCTTCATATCGGCGTCCTATGGTTCCGGGCAGCATCGTTGCCTCGTCCACCGTCTTGCGCTGCATGTCGAGCGCCTTGTCGTGTTCGGCGTTCTGTGCCAGTCGTGTGGCTATCTTTCCGCCTGTTGCCACGCGCGTCCAGCTGGGCTGCGTGCTCCTTTCGGCATAACATTTCATTATCTCTTCAGACAGGCGGAGATATATCTTCGGGTCTACCAGCGATGCCAGCGTCATGAATCCGTCGCACGCATCGATGTATCTGTCGTCGCACCTGCCCGTCCGGTTCATCAGTTTTATGTAGAGCTCAACCAGCTGCGAGCCGTCGCCCGCCTGTCCGTCGGCTATGTTGTCCATGAGTCTTATCAGCGCCACCTGCTGCAGCATGTCGGCATACGCCCTGCTGTCTTCGCCGTAATAGTTGCGGTAATATTTCAGGTAAGTGGCGTATTTTCTGCTTTCCGACACGTCTGTCCCATCGTTAAGGGCAGTAGTCCATTTGGCTATCTTTACGTCGCAGAGCATAGGTGTGCCCAGCGGCCAGTAGGCAAGGGCGTAGACGAACATGCTGTCGAAGCACGGCGAGCCGGCAGCAAGCGTCATAAGCCGCATTGACATCACGTCGGGATGGCTGTATCCCAACGCTCCCGATGCTATCCTGAAGGCTTCTTTCAGATAGTATCTGCCCAAGAGCCATTCGGCCGTTGCCACGCTGTCGGGCAGTTCTGCCGGTCTGCTGCCGCCGAATTCTGCCACGTCGGCTTCGTCAGACTCGCGCCCGAAGCCGCGCCCCTGCCTTATCATGGCAAGCATCGACATGGTCAGCGCGTCGTCTGCCGTGCCCTTGCGTCCTCTGAAGTATCTGAGAAAATCGTGCTCGAGCCTGCTCTCCTCGGCATAAAGCAGCGGAGAGTCGCCCTCGGTGTAGTTGGCTTTTATGAATAGTCGTGTGGCGTTGTAGAGCATTGTTTCGGCCGTAATCCTGTCCTTGCTTATTCCGCCGCGGCTCTTTTCTGCCAGCCTGCAGGCGTCGCATATCGAGCTGTATGCGCGGCCTGCGTCGGTCTGCACGGATATTACGGCTATGTGGTATCTTGCCCTTGCCTCCACGTCGGGCCTTTGCGGCACTGTCTTCTGTGCTGCCAGGGCTATGGCCTCGAGGGCTTCGGTCTTGCGCCTGTCGGCATGGTCAAGGCTGTCGGTCTGTCTGAATGATGCATATTCGGCAAGTGCGGGCACCAGCGCTGCGGCCTTGCGCAGCACTGCCGTGTATGCCGGCTCGCGCGACAGCGTGGCAGCGGCGTCGGCGGCAGCCCTCAGCAGGTCGGCGTCTGTGGCAAATGCCGTGTCTACGTTGGCAGCCGCCCATCTGCGGTGGGCCAATATGTCGGTTATGGCTTCGCTCCTTGCCTTGTCGTCATCCTGCTGTGTGGCGGCCCTGTGTGCGGCGTGGCTTGCTGCCGCAGCATATGTCTTGCCGGCATGCGTCGGCGCGGCAAGAAGCGACATAAGTATAAATAGACATAACAGTGGTTTCATAAGCCGTTTTATGTTATTGTTGTCCAGCCGTTGCCGGGTGCCTGTTGATGTCGTGCCTGCGCCTTGTCCATCCGTCCTCCCGGCTTTAGGCATGTGCCTGTTGCTATTTGTCGGGTGCCAGGTCGAGCTTGTCTATTATGTCGCCCGTTATCATGTCGGCAGGTGCGCTCAGCGTGGTTATCACCCATTGCTTTGATATCTCGTCCCATTTCTGCGACTCTATCACCTTCCATACGTTGTCGGTCCAGCCCTCCTTCGGCGTCAGTTTCTTGCGGCGCTTGCGGTCGTTTCGCCATTCGTCGCGGTATTCGTCGGTTACGTCGCAGCTCTCCTTCAGCGTTACAGACATCTTGTATTCGCCCGTTCCCCAGCTGTTGTGATACTGGTCGTTCTCGTCGCGGTATGCCATGAACGAGCGCGGCACGATGAAGCTCTCGCCCTTTATCACCAGTGGCGAGCCCTTGCTGCGTCCGCGCACGTAGCGGTATTTGCCGTCGGCCGCCACCTGCGACGAGTCGATGGGCACGGTCAGCTCGAAGCGTCCCAGCTCCTTGTCTTTCTGAAGCACGGTCAGCTCGTTTATCCACGACGATGTAAGCGTCATGGTCATGTCTATCTGATAGCTGCCGCGCTCGCTGAAATAGAAGGGCAGGGGCAGCGATGAGTTGGGCAGGTTAGACTCCTTCGGGCATAGTATGAGCGTGTCGAGCACCAGCTCAAACTTAGAGTGGTTCACTATGCGGTAGAGCTTGCTGTGGTCCACGTGGCATGATATGTAGAACACGGTGTCGCCTTTCTCGCCGCGGCGCAGGCATCCTATGCCGTTGAAGCGCATGCCGCGCGGGTCCATCGCCCCGTCTGTCGACGGCACCGAATAGAAGTCGTTGAGCTCGCTCACCGTGCCGAACTTGGTCTCGAAGGTGCTCTCGGCCTTAACCGTCTCCTCCCATTCGTTCTTCAGTCGCGACGGTCTTGTTATGAGCGATGCTATGGCGTTGACGCCCATGTCGATGAAGCTCGTCACGTATCCCCCGGCAATGCCCTTTCCGGCGTTTGCCATGGCCATGCCCAGGTCGGCCATGTAGCCTCCGCGGGCAGCGCGCTCGTTGCTCAGGTCCTGTATCTCGCTGCTAAGGGCGTCGCTCGTATATATGAATGTCTCGTAGGTTACTTGTGCTTTTGTCTCAGTCGGTGCAAGCCATATGGCCGTGAATGCCAGAATAAGATATGCTGCCGACGCTGCTGAATGTTTAATATTCATGTTGTGAATGATTTTAGATTGTGTGATAATATATTGTTAACGTTTTGGCAAAAATAATATTTTTTTACCATAAAAGCAAAGATATGCTTTATGATGTTGGCCGTAACACTTGTTATTTTCTGCCTAAAATCAGGGCGCAGGCAGGCGTTTTGACGAATAATTTACATTTTCTGACATGCGCGTGCTTTGTCCTTCAGCCGCATGATGCTAACTTTGCATGCAAAAAAGATGGATATATTCAGCAATGATATAAGCTCGGCAAAGGGCACGTTCAGGGTGTTCCGCCTTGTCAACTCGCAGGGCTGCGAGGCTGCTCTGTCGTCGCTTGGCGCGGGCATCACGGCTATAAGGGTGCCCGACGCACGCGGACGGATAGACGACGTGGTGCTGGGATATGCCCGGCCTGCCGACTATCTCTACGACAGCGCATGCGCCGGAAAGACGCCCGGACGATATGCCAACCGCATTGCTCGCGGCAGGTTCAGCATAGGCAGGGACGAGTATCAGTTGGCTATCAACAATCCGCCCAACGCGCTGCACGGGGGCAACGACGGATTTCACAACGTGATATGGGATGCCGAGCCTCATGACGGCGGCGTAAGGTTCACGTATCATGCCGCCGACGGCGAGGAGGGATATCCGGGAGCCATGGACGTGGCGGTTGACTATGTGTGGAACGACGATAACGAGCTGACCATAAGCTATGAGGCAACTGCCGACAGGCCCACCATTGTCAATCTTACCAACCATGCCTACTTCAACCTTGCGGGCGAAGGCTCTGGCTCGTGCCTGAGTCAGCGGCTCAGGCTTAACTGCCACAGATGGCTGCCTGCCGACGTCACGGACATTCCGCTGGGAAGCATAGAGCCGGTGGAGGGCACTCCGATGGACTTTCTGCAGGCCAAGGCGCTGGGCAGGGACATCGGTGCCGACTTCAGCAACATGAGGACGGGCAAGGGATACAACCACTTCTTCTTCGTAGACGGATGGAACGGCGACGGCCGGCTGAGGCTCGTGGCTGTGCTCGACGACGATGAGAGCCGCCGACGTCTGAGCGTCTACTCCACACAGTGCGGAGCCATGCTCTACACGGGCAACTGGCTTGCCGACAACCTGCCCGTGGGCAAGAGCGGCCGAAGGTATGCCGACCACGACGGCGTGGCCATTGAATGTCAGGGTGCGCCCGACGCTCCCAACCATCCTTCACTGCCGTGCCAGGTGCTGATGCCGGGCGAGACATACCGCCATGTGATTAAATACGTATTTTCGATTAATTGTTAGAGAGTAGTAACATGGTTTGTTTTCAACCGTGGAGCGCGCCCCTGCCATAGGCTTTCGGGGCGCGTTTTTTTGTCGTTTTGCGGTGAAGGCCTTTGCCTACGTGTATTTATGGTTTTAAAATATGTAAGCAAAAGTGTCTGTTACTCTGACAAAATGCTTATTAGGTATATATAAAAATTACTGACCGACACAAAACTCTTCCGTTTTAATTACAATGTAAAACATGACATTTTAGCTCGCAAAACGTGGCTTTCCGGCGTGTTAAAGGCCGCGTTTCGTCTTGCAATATGCCGCCTTATGTCGAGCCGTATGCCGATGCCTTATCAGCAGCCTTGCAGGCGGCTCACTTCATGACGGCATAAAAAATGCGGCAGAACTGTCACAGCCCCGCCGCATCTGTAATTAAAACATGTTTTGTTAACAACAGACAAATTAATTATAAAGTCTTGAATGCCTGTATTCCCTGATGATTGATGTCCAGGGCTTCGGCCTCGCCAAGATAGCGCATGCTCTTGTCCTTGTTGCCGAGTCCGCAGTAGCCCAGTGCCATCATGTATTTGCAGTGAATCTCGTTGCGCACCTGCAGGTCGTCTTCCCATATCAGAAGGTCGGGCAGGGATACGGCGAAATAGTCCATCCTTACCTTGTCGAAGAGATGCTTCTCGCCATAGTTCACCAGCTTGTGGAAACGGCCGTTGGCCTCGCCCGTGCGGCCCAGCTTGAGCAGCGCCATGCCCTGATAGAATATCTTGTCGGGCTTTGCGTCGTTATAGTAGAGCGCTGCGGCAGGCTCTGTGGGGCCTTCGGTTGCCTTCAGCCAGCACTGGCGTGCCTTGTCGGTCTGTCCCATGGCGTCGTATGCCACGCCCATCAGATAGTAGAAGTCGTTCTCCTGCGCTCCGTGCAGCTTGCCTTCGCCGAGATGATGAGGATATGTGAGGCACTCTTCGAGCAGGCTCACGGCGTCGGCATGTCGCCCTTCGGCTATGGCCTTCTTTGCCAGTTCGACGCGTGCAAACTGATATTGTGCCGGCACCTTGCCTTCGCCGCCCTCCCAGGGGTGGAATATGTGGGCGTCGAGCTTGGTCTTAGCCTCCTCATACTGTCCTGTCTGGTTGAGCAGGGTAATCTCCTCGAGCAGCAGGTCGTCGCGCCTGGCAACGAGGTTGCCGTATTTTCTGAGCAGAGCGAGACGCTCGGTGTGAGGACGGCGCACGCATTTATACAGCTGGTCGAGCTCCATTAGCACGCGGGCGTCGGTGTTGTCAAGCGCAAAAGCCTTCTCCATTAGTCTCACGGCCTTGTCCTTGTCGCCCTGCTTGTTGAACGCAGCCAGGGCAAGATTGCGCCACACCGTGGGGAACTTGTCGTCGGCTGCGGCCGATCTTTCCCATGCCTTTATCGCAAGGTCATACTGCCGCTTGTCGTAGTAGAGGCAGCCCAGATAGTAAGGTGCCTTGGCTGCCCGGGGCAGATATGCCATGGCGCAGTTGAGCGCGAGCACGGCTTCAAGGCGGTTGGGGAAGCAGTAGTCAGAAGGATATGCCTCTGCCTTGGCAAACAGCTCTTTGGCTGCCTCGGCGTCGGTTGCGGCGTTGCACCAGCCCATATAATAGTATGTCATCGGCGTCAGTGCTCCCTCTTCTATAGCTATGCTCCACAGCTTCAGCGCCTCGCAGGTGCAGCCTGCCGCACAGTAGTCGAGCGCTATCTCGTCGTAGTTGTTGGCGCATCGTCTCATCATCGTCTTCAGCAGCTGCAGCGTGTCGTTGTCGCCAGTTATGATATATTTCTCAAACAGACAGCCATAGTTGAATCTGTCTATCTTGAGCGACTCCTCAATCAGTTTCAGAGCCTCGTCGTTGCGTCCCGCCTTGCGCAGTATGGTCGTTTTCAGCGCGCGCGCCTTGTGGTTGTGCCAGTTGCGTATCAGCGAGCGGTCTATCTCGTCCATGGCGTCAGTCAGGCAGTTGCGCATCAGAGATATCTGCGCGCAGGCAAAATAGCCCGCATCCTGCCATGCTCCGTTCCATGTCGACTTGTAGAACTGGTCGTAGGCCTCGTCGGTGCGGCCCTGATACTTCAGCGCCAGTCCGAGGTTGTATATCGGTTCGCCGTCGTACGGGTTGGGGTTGCGCTTCATAAGCACCCTGACAGCCGTGCGCAGATACTTCTCGGCACGCTCAAAGCGCCCCTTGCGGATGTACCACAGACCGAGGGCGTTGTTGTTTCTCATGTCAAGCGGGTCGCGGCGCAGAGCCTCTTCGTAGTAGTCAACGGGGTTGTATGTGGCGTGGCGGTATTGCTCAAGGTGCAGACCTGTAAGATAGAGCTGCTCCGTGGTCTTTATCTCTTCGGGCAGCAGGGCAGCTTCGGCAGCGTCGGGTATAGGTCTTACCTCGTCGGGCTCGCTGTGCCATGTCAGCAGCGTGCGTCCGCCGGCTGTTATGCTGAGGTTGAGCTGACAGAGTCTTGCGCCCTTCACGTCCACATTCTCCTCCATGATGTTCTCCGGGGTTATCGTAACCTCCTTGCTGTAATACACCGTTCCGTCGTCGTTGCGCAGCTCGACGCATACGTGCTGCTCCGATGTTGCAAATATCTTGAAGTTCACCTTGCCCGACTTGCCGTCCTGATCGATGTTCATCAGCAGGTCTTTCGTGGCGTTCTTCACCACGCCCAGCTCGCGGTAGGGCAGGAAATACTGCACAAACGACTTCTCCTCATAGGGCTGAAGCCATGTGAAGTCGGGCTGGTTCTCGGTGTACACGCCCGCCATAAGCTCAATGTAAGGGCCGTCGGTGTCGGTCAGGTTGCGGTCCCATGCGCGTCCGAAGTCGCCGTTGCCCCATGTCCACTGCTTCTTTCCGGGCGAGATGTGGTGGTTTGCCACGTGCAGCACTCCGGCCTTTGTGTCGTTCTCGTAGCCGCCCTCAAAGTCATACTTGCTGTTAACGGCCATGTAGCTCGTGGGCACAAAGATGTTCTTATAGTTAGAGATGTCCACTCCTGCCGAATAGTCCATCTTGTAATATGTGCCCGTTGCTATAGGGAACGAGCTTACGGCGCGCTTGCCGTGGTCGAACACCGCGTTGATGTCTGGCGGGAACACGCTCTGGTAATGGTCGTTAACGGCCACGGCAGGGTTGGCCCACCACAGGAACGTCTGCGGCACGTCGGTGCGGTTATACACCGCGCCCTTTATCTCAAGATAGGCATGTCCCGGCCTCAGGGTGAATCCTGCCATGCCCTTCTGATGGAACATGCGCTCCATCTCGCTCACCCACACCGTCACGCTGCCGTCGCTGTTGTGCTCTATGGCTGTGTCAACGGGCATGTAGGTGCTGGGGCGGTGATGCTGCGGCCAGTTGAACTCGATGCCTCCCGAAATCCAGGGGCCTGCCAGACCCACCAGTGCCGGCTTTATCACGTGGTTGTAGTAGATAAAGTGGCGCTGGCGTATCTTGTCGTAAGCCATCTGCACGCGTCCGCCCAGTTCGGGCAGAATCATCACCTTTATATATTCGTTCTCAATGAATACAACCTCATATTCCTTGTCGGTTTTCTCGTCGGCAATCGACTCGATCACGGGATATGGATAAACCACTCCGCTCGAACCCTGATACACTCTCTTTTCAAGAAAGATAGGATTTTTCTCAGGTGAGCCCACTTCGTAGGTAGGTATCACCACCTTTTCTCTCCATGCTTTTACCATTTTTCTTAATCCTTTGTTATGTTATTTGTTCTTGTTTTTTCTTTTGCAGCAATGTTTGTGGCTGTATGTCATGCATGCGATAAAGTCTGCCTGCGGTCATGTCCATGGCCGCTTCATGCCCAGTGGGGCGCGGCAGGCGCCCTGTTGCGTCGTCATCTGGTAAGCTCCTTCTCAATCTCCTCGAGCGACTTGCCCTTCGTTTCGGGCAGCACGCGCATGAAGTAGACGAAGCCTGCGGCGCATATTGCGGCATAAATCCAGAACGTGCCGTAGCTGCCGAGCGAGCTGTTGAGCAGCGGGAAGGTGTAGGTCAGCGTGGTGCTGCCCGTCCACAGCGCAAAGGTGCATGTGCCCACGGCAACAGCCCTGACGCGGCTCGGAAACAGTTCGGCTATCAGCACCCATGCCACGGGGCCGAGAGTCATGGCGTAGCAGGCTATGGCCGACACCACCAGTGCAACCATCAGCACGCCCTTTATCTCGAAATAATAGCATGTGCCCAGCACCAGATATATTATTGCCAGTCCGCATGCGCCTATCAGCATCAGCTTGCGGCGGCCGAGGCGCTCGACGGTGAATATGGCTACGATGGTGAATATCACGTTGATGACGCCTGTTACGACGATGTTGAACAGCACGTCGCTGAGCGAATAGCCTGCCGACTGGAATATCTCCTGGGCGTAGTTGAATATCACGTTGGTGCCGCTCCACTGCTGGAACACAGCCACCACGATGCCTATTATTACTATCCTGACGAGCGGACGGCGGAACAGCGTGCGCAGTCCGTACTGCTTGTTGTCGGCCTGTGCTGCGGCAGATATGGCCCACAGCTCCTCGTCGGCATAGCTCTCGCCGCCTATGCGTGCAAGTATGTCGCGTGCGCTGCTGTTGTCGCCCTTCATGGCAAGCCAGCGCGGACTCTCCGGAATGAAGAACACAAGGATGAGGAAGGCCAGCGCCGGGAAGGCTCCCGCCCAGAACATCCAGCGCCATCCCATCTGGCAGTTCCATGTGTCAATGGTGTTGTGCACCACGGGTTCGGCTATCAGCCAGTTGGTTATCTGTGCCGCCAGGATGCCTATCACTATCGTCAGCTGGTTGAGCGACACCAGTTTGCCGCGTATGTGCGACGGTGCCACCTCGGCTATATACATTGGCGAGAGCCCCGAAGCCATGCCTATGCCCACGCCGCTGAGGAAGCGCGCCGCCAGAAAATAGCTGAAATGGCTGAAGTATCCCGTGCCGTAGGCAGACAGCAGGAACACCACTGACGAGGCGATGAGCAGCTTTTTGCGGCCGAAGCGGTCGGCAAGACTGCCGGCGGTCATGGCTCCCGTGAGGCATCCCACGAGGGCTATGCTCATGGCAAGACCCTGCATCTGAGGGTCGTCGGCAATGTTGAAATACACTTCGTAGAACGGCTTGGCGCCGCCTATCACCACCCAGTCGTAGCCGAACAGCAGTCCGCCCATGGCCGAGACGATGCAGATAAAATATACAAAACCCTTGTTAAACGTTTTCATAGGTTGCTTATGGTTTTTAGTTTGACATTCTTCTATATTCCCATGGCGCCGACTTCCGGCAATGTTTGTTGCCCTCCGTGTGCCCGTCATGCCGTTTTCTTATGGCCCGCGGCTTGTCTGTCGTCATGCATTCCGCAGCCTTTTTACGGCGTTTTTTTATTATCTTATTATTTGTGCCGCCGGCAGCCGTTGCCTGCTATATTGTTTGACAGCGCAAAGTTACGGACATTATAGAATATAAAAAATAGAAAAAAATCAGAATAAAATGGACAATCTTATTATTGTTTTCAGTATATTTGCATCATAGTCTATCACCGTTTGACGCCATGCTTAGAATAAAGAGCGGATTTTCGGGCGAGCGCTCGCTTGTGCTGCCCAAGATGGTTACCGACATGATGGCAGCCGACGCCATCGTATCGGTGCTCTACGTTACCGACATAGGCTATTATCCCAAGGCCGAAAACCACTACCGCGAGCGCCGCGAACCAATAGACCAGTATGTGTTTATCTATTGCATCGACGGCCGCGGGAGCTATGAGGTGGGCGGCAACAGCTACGAGGTGTCGGCCAACCAGTATTTTATCCTGCCCGCAGGAGTGCCCCACAGATATCAGGCAGACGCCGAAGAGCCGTGGACTATCTACTGGATCCACTTCAAGGGCATGCTCGCTCCGCATTATGCCGCCGACGCCATAGCCCCCACGTCGGTGAATCCCGGCATACACTCGCGCATCAGCAACCGCATAAACATGTTCGAGGAGCTGTTTGAGACGCTCAATTCGGGCTACAGCATAGAGAACATCCGCTACGCCATGTCGCTCTTTCACCACTATCTTGCCTCGCTCCGCTATGTTCACCAGTACCGCAGCGCGGGCGAGAAGATAGACGAAGGCAACGTGGTGGAGGCTGCCATACATTATATGAAAGAGAACATAGAACGCCACATGACGCTGCAGGAGGTGGCCGACTTCACGGGCTATTCGGCGTCGCATTTCTCCATGCTGTTCAAGGCGAAGACGGGGCACAGTCCGCTAAACTATATCAACCTGCTGAAAATTCAGCGTGCCTGCCTGCTGCTCGACACCACGCAGATGCGCATGAACCAGATATGCCACAAGCTCGGCATGGACGACCCGTATTACTTCTCGCGCCTTTTCAGCAAGATAATGGGCATGAGTCCGCGCGCCTACCGCACGAAGCCGAAGGCGTAGAGAGCGGGATTTTTTAAATTAAAAATTAAAAAGTAAAAATTAAAAATTGACAGGGGAGAGATTTCTTTGGGGGTAATTCATAATTGGCTGATGCCGGACTTCGTATTCACAATTTATAATTCATGATTCATAATTAACAATTAGCTGACGCCGAACCTCGTTTCATAATTGTCTGACGCCGGACTTCGTATCCACAATACATAATTCTTAATTTAAGATTTCATAATTAGTAATTTATACTTCTTGTTTCTTACATCATAGCTCTAACTTGTTGTTATTGGCCTATTTCGCTCCTTTTGGCGTAAAATTTATATTTTCTGAATATTTTGTTTCCGTATAGTATTGCGATGTTTGCTAATTTTGCAGCCGTAAAATTGTAACTTAAACCGATACTTTGAAAATGACATCAAGAATAACATTCATATTAGCCTTTATTATGACTGCTGCCCTGCAGGTCAGGGCCGACAATATATTATGGTATCAGCAGCCGGCCGGCGAATGGATGGAAGCCATGCCTGCGGGCAACGGCCGCCTGTCGGCTATGGTCTACGGAGGCATAGCCCGCGAGCGGATAGCCCTCGGCGAGATCAGCTTGTGGTCGGGAAAGCCCGACGCATCTAACAACGACATCTGCGGAAAGGATAAGCTCGACGAGATGCGCCGCTGCTTCTTCAACGGCGACCCGGAGCGCGGCAACGAGCTGGGCAACAAATATCTCAACGGACTGGGCCGCTCCTTCGGCACTCATCTGCCGCTCGGCGACATGGTGGCCGACTTCAGATATCCGTGCGGACAGATACGCAACTACCGCAGGAGCATCGACATGGACAGCTCGGTGGTGGCCGTTACGTTCAGTTGCGGCGACACAGACTACCGCAGGGAATATATAGCCGACTATCCCGACGACGTTATAGCCATGCGCTACACTGCCAGCCGCAGGGGAGCGATAACGGCTACGTTCGGTCTTAACCTGCTGCGCAAGGCCGGCGTGAAGGCCACGAAAGACGGACTGACGCTGGCGGGCAAGGTAGACTTTCCGCTGCACGGAGCGGGCGGAGTGAGCTTCTGTGGCGAGGTGAGACTGCTGCCCGATGGCGGAACCGTAAGCACGACAGACACCACTGTAACCATAGAGTGAGCCGACGCGCTCACCATTATAATAGATGTGCGCACCGACTATAACAACAAAGACTACATGCAGCTCTGCGCTGCCACTGTTGACAAGGCCGCAGGCAAGGGCTACGGAGCTCTTCGGGCTGCCCACGTGGCCGACTATACGGCACTCTTCGGGCGCATGGACATATCCCTGGGCGAGGGCGCAGGCTGCCAGTTGCCCACAGACACACGCCTGAAGCTGGCGCAGGCAGGGGCATCCGACCCTATGCTCGACGCCCTCTTCTTTCAGTACGGACGCTACATGCTCATATCGTCGTCGCGTCCGAGCGGCATGCCTCTGTGTGCCAACCTGCAGGGAATATGGAACGACAACGGGGCATGCAACATGCCATGGACGTGCGACTATCATCTCGACATAAACATACAGCAGAACTACTGGGCTGCCAACCGCGCCAACCTGGCCGAATGTAACGAGCCGCTGTTCAGCTATATCAGCATGCTTGCCGACAGCGGAGCCGTGACGGCGCGCAAGATGTACGGCTGCGGCGGATGGGTGGCACACACCGTGTGCAACGCATGGGGCTACACCTCGCCGGGCTGGGGCGTAGGCTGGGGCATGAACGTAACGGGCGGAGCATGGCTCGCCACGCATCTGTGGAGCCACTATCTCTACACGCGCGACAACGACTATCTGCGCCGCACGGGCTATCCGCTGCTGAAAAGGACGGCAGAGTTCTTCATGGACTACATGGTGAAAGACCCGCGCACGGGCTATCTCGTAACCGGACCGAGCATATCGCCCGAGAACGGATACGTGTCGGAGAAGGGCAACCACCTAAGTCTGTCGATGATGCCTACGGTAGACCGCGCCGTGGTTTACGACATATATTCGGCATGCATAGAGGCGTCGAAGATACTCGGCACCGACAAGGCCATGCGCCGCCGCCTTGAGCGCGACATAAAGATGCTGCCGCCACTGATGACGGGCAGCGACGGACAGGTGCGCGAATGGCTCGACGACGTGCGCCGCAGCGACCCTGCCCACCGCCACTCGTCGCATCTGCTGACGCTCCTTCCCTT
>NZ_HF986861.1:119199-135322 GCF_000431195.1 Prevotella sp. CAG:255
CTGCCGCTCTTTCCCTTCGGACAGATATCCTATACGCGCAATCCCGACCTGATGGCAGCGGCGCGCAAGGGCCTCGAGATGCAGACAGGACAGAAGGGATGGGAAGACACCGAATGGAGCACGGCCAACATGCTTTGCTATTACGCCCGCATGAAAGACGCGCCGGCTGCCTACGGATGGCTGCAGAACCTGTTCAGAAAGTTCACCCGCGAGAACCTCATGACCGTGTCGCCGGCAGGAGTTGCCATGGCTGAGTACGACATATTCAGCTTCGACGCCACCGAGGCGAGCGTTGCCGGAATGTGCGAGATGCTGCTGCAGAGCTACGACGGCTTCATAGAGTTTCTGCCGGCATTGCCAAGCCAGTGGAGCACGGGCCATGTCAGCGGACTGTGTGCCGAGGGCGGACTCGTGGTGGACATGAGCTGGCGCGACGGCAAGATGACGTCGGCACGCATAAAGGCAACGGCCGACTGCACTTTCAGCGTGAAGGGCATCAGCGGCAAGATCAGGCTGAAGAAAGGAGAGGAAAAACCCATAAATTTCTGATCTGATAATATAATTTTATGAATTTTATATTGTTTAAACATGACGATATACGAAGTCTTTAGTCTTAAATATAATGTGTAGTGATTTTATATTAGCGGCATGTTCCTGCCGCGAACGAAAAAGAGGTTGGGGCCTTCGGGCCGTGTGGTTGCTATAAGAAAAAGTTTCTTTTGATGTTATATGATTATATGTTTATTGACGTTTGAGTTTAGATTTGCATGATTTAGTTTTACCATAAATTGTTTTATTAATTAATATCGGGCAATCACAATTCAGGGTAATATACAGGGGCGGCTTTCCGGTGACGGAAGGCCGCTCTTCTTTTATATCCCCAGTCAGCCTCTTGCCGTCCGTCTGCCGTGCATGCCCGTTCCGTCGGGAGTTTGTCGCCGCTCTGCCCGGGCAGATCATCATGCCGCATATATCTTTGCTCTGCAGGCAGATGTTTTTCTTCTGCCGTCGTGCTGTTCTCCTTCAGCTTTTCTGTAGATTTCTGTTGACCGTTGTGCTTTTCTTCTTCATCATTTCTGTAGATTTCAGTCTGCCGTCGTGCTGCTTTCCTTCAGATGTCTTGTAGTTTTCAGTCAGCATTTTTCGCCAGCAGTATGGCGCAGCAGCCGGCGGAATGTTCACCAAAAACTGCCGTTGATGTATGGCAAAATTGGGGCAGCGTGGCGCCGCGATGATTTACGTTTGACGCTCTCAGAATGGCCATGCCCGTGGCGAAACCGCGGTTGGATGCTGAAAATTGCACAAAAATGCACTTCTGCGTTAACCGCCTGATGTGCAGGGCGTTAAGCCGTTTTGCGGTCTGCCGTGCCCATTGTTAAAAAACATTACTGTGCCGTTTGAGGTGCAAAAACGATAGGTTTAAGCCACAGAAGAGGTGCTTCTGCAGCGCAAAAACAGCCAGTTTGCGCCCCGAAAAGCATCATTTTGCGGCAGAGAAAGATACCGTAAGGTGAACGTATGTTAAATATTTGGCATCTGCGAGTCTATCGAATTAACATCCGTTATGAATTGATTTTCCAGATTGAGAAAAATTTTTGTCCTGACTTTTTACCTTTTCCGCTGCCTCAGGCTGCCGTTTTCAGCAAAATAGAGAGATATGAATGCCCGTGCATGATGACATTCTCATCACATTTCAGTCCTACGTTTTTGTAAAGAAATATGATACAGAGGCGGTGGCTGTCCAGTCGCCGTGCAGCCCCAGAACCCCATTGCCGTCAATGATTTTTGCAGCCGTAGGCTGTTGGCCCTAATCTGTTAATTTATTTATACATACAGACCTGAAAATGCAAATAAACGCCCCTCAGCACCCGCTTTTTGGCCAATTTGAGCCATTTTTGCTAATTTTTGCCAAATTTGCTCCATTTTCGTCGCCCTATATATTATATTTTTGCAGCAGAAAATTTGTGGCAAAATGGCTGAAAATGAAAAATGCGATAAAGCAGCCTGAACAATTTATTTAATAACAAATAAAAAACCTTGAATCATTTAATACCGTAAAAAAGTAAAACAGAGAAAATCATGTAAACATTAACATTTCCAAGTTTAACCCAGAGCGGACGTCAGCCGGCATAATGAGGCTGAGCCGAGAAAAGAAAAAATTAAGAATAATTAATAATCAATACTAATTAACATGAAAAGGAAACTTTCTACTTTATTAATGCTCCTGGCATTGTTCTGCACGCAGGCAGTCTTTGCCCAGACAACAGTGACAGGACAAGTGGTGGATGAAAACGCTGAGCCGCTCATCGGCGCGTCAGTGCAGCTGAAAGGCACATCCACGGGAATGCCTACCGACATCAACGGTAACTTCAAAGTCGACGCAAAGAGCGGACAGACGCTTGTTGTGTCTTACATCGGATATGACACCCGCGAGGTGAAGGTGCCGGCATCGGGCAGCATGAAGATTGTGCTCAAGGCATCAGAAAGCTCACTCGACGGCGTTGTCGTAGTGGGTGTGCTCATGAAGAAGAGCGACCTTACGGGAGCCGTGTCGCATGTCGACGCCGACGTGCTGACCGAGAAGCCCGTAACCACCATCAACGAGGCACTGCAGGGACGCGTTGCCGGCGTGAACATCACAAAGGGTATCACTCCGAGCGACGACTCATCGATAAAGATCCGCGGTACCAACACCATCAACTCGGGCTCGTCACCTATATATGTAGTAGACGGTCTGGTTATGGACAACCAGTTCGGATTCTTCAACTCTATCAACATCAACGACGTTGAGTCTATCGAGGTTCTCAAGGACGCTTCTGCCACAGCCCTCTACGGTTCGCGTGGTGCCAACGGTGTTATCGTGGTTACAACCAAGAAGGCTCGCAAGGGCGAAGGCACAGTGAGCTACGACGGCTGGGTGAGCTTCTCTACCATGGGCCACCGCCCCGAGACCATGAACGCACAGCAGACATTCGAGCTGCGCGCCGAGGCCTTTGCCAACGGATACGCCTTCAACAACCCCAACGCCACGGCTGAGGAGAAGCAGGCTTACTGGGACAACGTGATCATGGGCTCTAACACAGTGTTCTCCGACGAGGAGTTTGCAGGCTACCGCAGCGGCAAGACATACGACTGGCTGAAGCAGGTTACGCAGACTGGCGTTGAGCACAACCACAGCGTTAGCTTCTCTAAGGGCAGCGACAACAGCAACGTATATGTAAGCCTCGGATACAGCGGACTCGAAGGTATCGTGAAGGGCACAAAGCAGGACAAATACTACGGCCGTATCAACGCCGAGACACAGATAAAGCCTTGGCTGAAGATAGGTACAAACACATCTTACACCTACATGCACGACGACATGCCGTCGGGCGACGTATATAACAAGGCTCTCGAAAAGTCGAACCCGCTCATCGACTACACACCCTACATGGACGACGCCACACGCCACAACGAAGAATATCTGACTCTCTACTGGCGCGTGCACACAGAGGAGAACAACAACGACTTCAACCCGTTCAACTCTATGGAGATAAAGACAGAGCGCGCACGCTATCACTTCACATCGGCAAACTATGTGAACATCAACCCGATAAAGGGACTCAACATACGCTCTACATTCGCCCTGAACAGATCAGAGCAGAGCTGGAACCAGTTTATACCTACAGGCATACAGGAGTCTATACGCCACAAGAACGGCGACGCCTACGCCACACAGCAGCGCTTCGGCGAGACACAGTGGCAGTGGGACAACACCATCAGCTACGACACACAGATTGACGGAGTGCACAACCTGAACGCCTTCCTCGGAACATCGGCATCAAGATATATATATAATGTGGTTAAGGCAGGCGGCAAGCGCTTCGCAAGCAACGACCTCGGATGGAACGTGCTGGGCAGCTCAGCCGACAGAGAGAACCGCGAGATAGAGTCTGACCTGCAGAACTCATCGCTCATGTCATACGTAGGACGCGTAAACTATAACTACGACCACCGCTACTACGTAACCTTGACCGGACGCTACGACGGATCTTCTAAGTTTGCAGCAGGCAACAGATGGGGCTTCCTGCCGTCATTCTCGCTCGCATGGGACATGACCAACGAGAAGTTCTTCCCGCAGCAGTCATATCTGTCACGCCTGAAGCTGCGCGGAGGCTACGGAGTTGTGGGTAACCAGGACATCAGCAACTACATGTATCTCACGCTCTACTATCCGCAGGCATCCAACGGCGAAGCCTTCTACGGCACCGACGGCCGCCGCGGCACACCGGGACTGACATGGGAGAAGCAGAAGCAGACCAACATAGGAGCCGACCTCGGATTCTTCGACAACAGGCTCAACATCTCGTTCGACTACTACATGATCAGAAACTCTAACCTCCTCATGTCTCACTCGCTGCCAAAGACATCGGGCTACACCTACACCGTGGAGAACATCGGAGAGCTGGAGAACAACGGATTCGAGCTCACCATCGGCGCAACACCTATACGCACCAAGGACTTCACATGGAACATCAGCGCCAACCTGTCGCACGACCAGAACAAGGTTACGAAGCTCTATGCAGGCGTTGACGAGATACTCAACGGCACCGACCGCTCGGGCAACATCTTCATAGGCGAGTCGCTCAGCAACATCTACACATACAAGTGCGGAGGCATTGCCAACGAGAACAACCGCGAGCTCTGGGAGAACGTCGACTTCAACGGACGCACCATCGGACTGGGCGACCTCTTCGTGCTCGACATCGACGGACCTGAGGGCAAGCCCGACGGCGTGGTCGACTCTTACGACCGCTACGTTTACGGCGACACCGACCCCGACATCTACGGAGGCTTCTCTACCGACCTTACATGGAAGGGACTCTCGCTCAACGCCGTGTTCACCTACTCGCTCGGCGGACACAGAATCAGCTCTTACTATGAGAACCTCGTAAGCTCTGTAGGTCTGAGCTATGCTTCTACCGACCTGGCTGACCACTGGACAGAGAGCAACACCGACGCCTACTTCCCAAGAGTGATGACAAACACCGTGGGCTACAACAAGTTCTACGCATGGGAGACCGACCGCTACATCCAGAACTCGTCTTACCTGCGCCTGGCTACGCTCACCCTGGCATACAACCTGCCCGACAACTGGCTCAAGCGCATACACATGAAGTCGCTCCGCCTCTACTTCACGGCAAGCAACCTCTTCACCATAACCGACTATAAGGGCTTCGACCCGGAACTTGGCGACTACAACTATCCGCCTACAAGGTCGTACACAATCGGATTAAACTTCAGTTTCTAACACTATCACCATTAAAATAGAAAAACCATGAAAATTAAAAATAAAATAATGACATTGGGCCTGGCGGCAATATCAGCCGTTGCCATGTCTTCATGTTCGGATTTTCTGGATGAAGGACCGAAGACCTCGCTTCCGGAAGACATCATATATTCAGACACAGCCTATGTAGAGTCGAACGTGCAGACTCTCTACAAGAACTGGCGCGGACTCTTCACCGACAGGTATCTCTGGGAGCAGATGGTAGGAACCGACGAGATACAGTCGGGAGCATACCAGGCACTCAAGGAAGACGGCGGACGCCGCGGATCGCTCGACAAGTATGACGCCCTGCTCACCTCTGAGCTGTCATACGTGGTGGAGCAGTGGGAGAACCGCTGGCCCACAGTGAGCGAGGCTGCCAAGATAGTAAACTCGCTCGGAAAGCTCAATCTTGACGAAGACAAGAAGGTAGCCGGACTCTACGGCGAGGCAAGCTTCATACGCGGCGGACTCATGATGGAGCTGGCCATGCTTTACGGACGCATTCCTATCATCGACGTGAGCCGTCAGGACGAGCTGGGCTACGGCCGTCAGCCGCTAAAGGACGTATGGCAGTTTATCATCAACGACCTGAAGAACGCCGCACAGTATTGCCCCGAGACCAACAACCCTGGACGCGCCACACGCTATGCAGCCTCTATGATGCTGGGATATGCCTACATGGCAGCACCCGAGGAGACAGGTCTGCGCGACTTCAGCCTGGCAAAGGATGCGCTCGAGACCGTTGTGAAAGGCCCCTTCAAGCTCGTGGCTTACTATGACCTGTGGGACTACAGCATAACAAACACAAGCGAGTCGATACTCGAGTGGCAGTTCAACAACGTTTATCCTGACTGCAACAGCGTGCAGTTTCAGATAGGCTCGCGTGCCGTTCAGTCATACTTCGGCGACGGATGCTACTACAGCGGCTACGACCATGCCGTGCCTTCACAGTGGGCATACAGCAACGTTGAGGACGGAGGAATATGGGAAGACGGCGACATACGCAAGGAAGAGTCTATACGCTACGACTTCACATACTACGGACAGACACCTACGCTCGACAACATCCTGTGGGAGGAGCTGGGCGACGACCACGACGAGCTGCTGCCTCACATAAAGAAGTATGAAGACTTCCGCACCGACTCTCACTCAGGCCTTGGCATCAACAACGAGTGGAACTCAGGCAAGAACATCCCGTTCCTGCGCCTTGCCAACGCCATTCTGCTCTACGCCGAGTGTCTCAACGAACTGGGACAGACGGGCGAGGCCGTTAAGCAGGTGAACATCGTGAGAAAGCGCGCATGGGAAGACAGCCTGCCTGCCGACAAGGCATGGAACGAGGGCATGAGCCAGGACGAGTTCCGCAAGGAGATAATGACAGAGCGCGTGCGCGAGCTCTTCGGCGAGCGCTGGCGCAAGTTCGACCTCATCCGCACAGGCCACTTCCTCGACTACGTGTCAGAGCGCAACAAGTGGGCTAAGCGTTCGGGAACAATCCAGGCTTACAACGTTCTGTGGCCGATACCTCTGACAGAGATCAACCAGAACGAGGACATGACCATGGACGACCAGAACGAGGGTTACAGATAAACAACACAGCGGGCTGCGGCCTTGGCCATAGGCTGCAGCCACGCTGCCTTATAAAGGCGGGGCATAGCAGGGCCGTGTGTGCTTATGATAATAAAAAATATTCTTGCAAACTGTTATATCTGAAGCATACACCAATTTTAACCTACAGGCATACACAGGCCCGGTTATGCCCCGCCTTAAAAAACAAAACAGGAAAACACAGTCCCTGTCTTACACGCATCATCGGCATCATTGCCGGAGCCTTAGTCTTCAGGATAAAAAAATGAAAATACAGCCAATCATATTGTTGCCGGCGTGCCACATAATCGGCAGGCATCTTGCCCGGGCTGCACAGGCGGCCCTGAGCGCGGCGTAGCCGGCATTCAAAGGCACAGCATGTAATTATTAACCTATTTAATTTATATAAAAGATATGAAAGCAAAACTTTACCTCGTCTCGGCTCTTATAGCCTCTGCCGGCACGGCCTTTGCAGCCTCGCAGAAGCCGCAGTACAATGAGATGACGCTGCCCGGAGGCGTGTCGACGGCATATTTCCGCGGAAGCCTGGTATATGCCGACGTCAACGGCGACGGCAACATGGACCTCATCGTGAAGGGCCGCGACCTTAACAACGGATGGAATCCAGACGTGGTGCTGATAACCACCGACAACAGCGGCAACCTTGACAGCTCTGTCAAGCTGCCCGCAAGCATGCCCTATGAGAGCACGCTGAGCGCATTCGACTTCAACAACGACGGCCACGTTGACTATCTGCTCTGCAACTACGGCTACGAACTTTACAGAAACAACGGCGACGGCACCTTTGCCAAGGTGGAGAACTTCGCGCTCGAGAGCAACCTCAACATCAGCGACGACAACGGAACGTCGGAGTGCTGGTATATGGGACTGACGGCCATTGCCGACTTCGACATGGACGGCTATCAGGACCTCGTGGTGATGGATGCCGACGGCAATCCGGTGATGTATAAGAACAACGGCGGCGACGGCACCTTCGCAAAGGTTGCCGACTCGGGACTCTTCGCGCAGCGCAACGGAACAATGGCCGTGGGCGACTTCAACAACGACGGATGCCCCGACCTGGCCGTGAGCGGATGGAGCGACGCCGTGGGCAACGACTGCATAACAATCAACAAGAACAACGGCGAAGGCACCTTCACGCGTGTTACTTCTGACGCCTTTGCCGGAACAGAGAAAGGCCAGATAATGTTTGTCGACGTTGACGGCGACGGCCGCCTCGACCTCTTCGTTACGGGACAGAGCGGCACAGAGTCGTGGGCAAGCGTGGCATATATCTACAGAAACAACGGCGACGAGACATTCAGCAAGATCGACGCATCGCTCACAGGAGCACACAAGAGCGGATGCGACTGGGCCGACGTAAACGGCGACGGCATGATAGACATCATCTACTCGGGCGAGACAAGCAACGAGAGCAGGGCAGTGGTGGCAATCAACGAGGGCGGACTGGCCTTCACACAATATGACGACCTGCTCTGCAAGGCACGCGGAGGCGTGGCTGTGGCTGCATACGATATTAACAAGAACGGTTTCCCAAACATAGCAATAATGGGATACAACAACGACGGAGCGCCCCACATGCACGTGTATAACGGACTTTGCTCGCGCAACGTCAACGAGGCTCCCACAGCACCTGCCAACCTCGCCATGAAGGCTGACGGCGGAAAGGTTACGCTGACATGGGACGCCGCCGCTGACAGCAAGACTCCTGCCGAGGCGCTGCGCTACAACGTGTATGTCAAGCTGACCGACGGAAGCCTTGTTACGGTCATTCCGGCCGACCCCGCAACGGGCGCTCTCAGACTGGGCGACGTAAATGCCGCGCTGACATCGCGCAGCTATACGCTCAACATCAGCGCAGATAAGATAGCGGAGTGGGGCGTGCAGGCAATAGACGGAGGCAAGATGGCAGGACCATTTGCCAAGTATGACCCCACATCGGGCATAGACACTGTAACTGACGGAGCCGCAGGCATCAGCATAATGTGCAGCGGCAACGCCATAACAGTGAGCGCAGACGCAACGCTGACTGTGGCCGACATGGCAGGCAACGTGCTGCTTGGCACAAAGGTTGCTGCCGGACAGGCCGTACAGACAGGTCTTAAAGCCGGAGCCTACATCGTCAGGGCTGAAGGCAAGGACGGAGCAGCAGTGGTGAGAAAGTTCATCATCAGATAGTATTGTTTTTCTAAGATTATTAATTAAAGTTTGTTTCTGAATGAGTGACGCCGGAGGTTTTCCACTTAAAGGGCGTCAAGAATCTCCGGCCGAACTCTCATTCCGGAAGTAAGACAGACAGCCGGGCAGGGTGCAGAATAATAAGCACCCGTTATGCAACAAAATAGGCCCCTGGCAGTTTAATAGTTGTAAAGTAATCATAAAGACATGCCGCGGCAAGGCTGGCATCAGTTACAGAGCCTGTGCGGCAGGCGTTGTCTTCAATAAAAATAAATAATAATATGAAAATAGGAAAAGTGATATCAATGGCCGTTATGCTGGCATGTCCTGCGTGGATGTCGGCACAGCACAATATTACAGACGGCGCATGGAACATAACATTCGACGAGTCGGCCAAGACGCTCACTTACGAGCAGAACGGCAAGCAGCTGATAAAGGGAGCCTACGTTGAGGTGCACAACGCAGCCGAGGAGAAGCTCCTGTCGAAAGACTATCCCAGCGTGTCGCTCACGTCAGAGGCTGTAAGCGATGTGTTCGGCAGCGGAACAAAGTATACATACACCTATTCGGGCCTGGCCGGAAAGGATAACATAGAGCAGTCGATATACATCTATCCGGGCAAGAACTATCTGCTCGTAGAGGCTGCCATCGTGGCAACGGGCGGAACGACAAAGACCAACTACATTGCTCCGATGGTGAGCACCACGTCAACGACCTTCCTCCCCTCGGGCGGAGAGAACGTGGTGTACGACATGCCTCACGACAACGACAACTGGGTGGGCTACTCGGCACAGCCCTGGAGCATAGGTCAGCCTAACACATCGTGCGAGGTGTCGGCCATGTACGACGTGCTCAGCCGCCAGGGACTCGTAGTGGGATCAATAGAACACGACAACTGGAAGAGCGGAATAACCGTTACGCCTAACGGACAGAACCGCCTGCGCAACCTTACGGTGGCTGCCGGAGTGGTGAGCAGCCGCACCAACGACGTGTGGGAAGGACGCCCGTCGCTCAGCAAGCACGGCTCTATATCAGGACAGAGAGTGCGCTCGCCTAAGTATTTCTTCGGATATTATGCCGACTGGCGCAAAGGTCTTGAGGAGCTGGGCGAGGCTACCGAGAAGCTCTGCCCGAAACTGAAGTGGGACAAGGGCACCATCTTTGCATGGCAGAGCTGGGGCGGAATGGCAGAGCACGTAAACTATGAGGGAGCAGTCAACGTGTCTGACTTCTTCAAGCAGCAGCTCGAGCCTAACAACTTCCACAACGAGAACGGCGAGTGCTACATCGTGCTCGACTCTTTCTGGGACAACCTCAGCGACGACCAGCTCAGAAGCTTCGTGCAGCACTGCAAGCAGAACGGACAGCACCCCGGAATATATCACACACCGTTCTCTTACTGGGGCAACGAGTCGCAGGCTGCCATGTACAGACCTTACGAAGGCAGTCCTTACACATGGGCCGACATAGCCATCAGGGCCAACGGACAGCTCAGAAAGATTGCCTCAATAGCTCTCGACCCGACTCACCCCGGTACGCTCGAGTATAATAGAGAGAGATTCAAGAAGTTCAAGGACCTTGGCTTCGAGTATATCAAGCTCGACTTCATCAACAACGGAACCCTCGAGGCCGACAAGTTCTATGAGCCGGGCATAACAACGGGTATGCAGGCCTACACTTACGGCATGGACAAGATTCTGGAGATGGCCGACGGCATGTTTGTCGACCTGTCTATCGCGCCCGTGTTCCCTGCCAAGGGACATGCACGCCGTATATCATGCGACAGCTGGGGCGAGCTCGACAACAGTATGTACACGCTCAACAGCATTGAGCTGGGCTGGTGGCTCGACCGCGTTTATCCTTACAACGACCCCGACCACCTCGTTCTCTCGAGAGCTGAGAGCGAAGGAGCCGCACGCATAAGATACACCTGCGGAGCCATGACGGGCACGGTGCTGCTCGGCGACAACTACAGTCTGGCAGGCTCTTATCCCGGCAAGCAGTCGGAGCGTGACCTGGCAATGAAGATTGCCACTAATGCCGACATCAACGCCGTGGCACACATCGGACGCTCTTTCCGCCCAGTAGACGGCAGACTCGCCACGATGTTCAGCCGTTACGACAAGTACACTTACGGAGTTGACCAGGAGTTTGTGCTCGACACCGAAGACGCTCTCTATTATGTAGTGTTCAATTACGACAAGTCAGCACAGTACACCAAGACTGCCGACTTTGAGCGCCTCGGCATATCAAAGGACAACGTTAAGGGCATAAAGGAGCTCTGGACAGATCAGACGGTTGAGGTTACAGGTAACGGATTCAACGTTGCCGTTCCGCAGTGCGACGTAAGAATGTACCGCATCGACAAGAACAGCGGCGGCACAGGCATTGCCGGTGTAACCGAAGGAAATTCACAGAATGTTAAAATCAACTATAGCAACGGGAGCCTTACAATGGAGGCTCCCGAAGCCATATCATCTGTTGCAGTCTATGACATGTCGGGAGCATTGCTGCTGAACGACACATTCAAGTCAGCCGCAGGCAGCGCTGCCGTAGCCTTTGACGCCAAGGCCGGAGTGTATGTGGCAAGGATAGTGCTCGAGTCTGGCTGCCCGGTGGCAAAGAAGATTCTCGTAAAATAACATCATGCTTATGGCCGGCATCAGTACGGCTGACACGGCATAAAGCAGCAGTACGGCACAAGCCGTAAGGCTGACATCAGAAACACACTTGCCGCCCGGCGGCAGAAGTATTATCAGAAACAAACAAATAGATCATGAAGCAAAGTACAGTTAAAGCCCCTCAAACCATAGCAGCCCTTATCATGGCCGTGCTTGCGTCAGCCCTGCTGGCGGCATGTCCGGCTTATGCCACGGGCAACTATTCGTTCAAGCGCATTGACAACACCTTCGGGCTGTCGTCGAGCAACGTAAAGTGTGTGGCCGAAGACAGTTACGGATTTATATGGCTCGGCACGAAGAACGGACTGCACCGCTACGACGGCCTCGACATGCGCAGGCTTAACTGCTTTGACCACAAAAAGAAACAGGGCAACAACAACATTGCGGCCCTGTATGAAGACGAACGCAAGATGATGTGGGTGGGAACAGACCGCGGTGTGTATCTTTACAACCCGAAGACCGACACGTTCAGCTTTCTTGACCGCAAGGACAGGCGCAACGGCAAGTATCCCGACAACTGGGTGCAGACCATCGACGGCGACGGCAAGGGCAACGTGTGGGTGCTTCTGCCCGACCTCGGCGTGTTTCATTATCATGGACAGAGCGTCGACTATTATTCAGTAACGCCGATAAAGGACAACCTGAAAGAAAAGTTCCCGTCTAACATCTGTGTCGACGACAACGGCGACGTGTGGGTAACCACGGCAAGCGCCGGAATATACAAGTTTGACAAGCGTGCCAGAAGGTTTGTAAGGGTGGTGGCCGCCGACGGACAGGACATGGAGGGCGTGATGTTCACCACCGTGGTTGAAGACACCGACGGCTCGCTCATCTTTGCGTCTACCAACGGCTATCTGTTTCGATACAATCCTGTGCATAACACATTCTCTAAAATAAACTTCTCGGCAGAAGGCAAGATATACATGCGCTGCATGCAGTGCTTTGAAGACGAAATATGGATAGGAACACAGCACGGACTGTATATCCTCAACAAATATGACAACACTGAGACCGTGCTGCACGAAGATCCGCTCAACAAGTTCAGCCTGTCTGACGACATAATCTACTGTCTCTACGAGAGCAGGAGCGGCGACGTGTGGATAGGCACGTCTTTCGGCGGAGTGAACTACACATCAAGAAACAAGTTTTACTTTAAGGTGTTCGGCCTGTGGTCGGGGCTTACCGGAAGGGTGGTCAACGGACTTACGCAGAGCGCCGACAACCGCATATGGATAGGAACGGAGGACAGGGGACTGTTCTCGCTCAATCCGTCAACTAACATAATATCTGCAATCAGTGACATAACGGCAGCACAGAAGACGGTGCTGCTGCTTACAGCATTCAACGGCAGCGTCTATGCCGGATTCTCGCGCGGCGGACTGCTGCGTGTCGACGGCAGCGGCAGGGTGTCAACCGTGCTTAACATCAAGGAGAAGGACAACAGCGTGTATTCATATCTCAAGGACAGCCGCGGCAACGAGTGGGTGGGCCTTGGCTATGCGCTCTACCGCCGCGATGCCGGACAGAAAGATTTCAGGCACGTCAACGAAACCGGCTACGACTGGATATTCAATCTCTTTGAGGCTCACGACGGCACCGTATGGATAGGCACCATGGGCAACGGCGTATGGAGATACACGCCGTCTACGGGCAAATACAAGAGATACGTGTCGGGCGAGACATCGCGCAGCGGGCTGCGCTCCAACAGCATAAGCTCGTTTATGGAAGACAGCCGCGGCAACGTGTGGGTGTCTACCGACCGCGGCGGAATAAGCCGCTATAACAAGAAAGAAGACAACTTCACGTCGTTCGGAATAGAGGAGGGACTGCCCGACGACGTGGCGTACAACATACTTGAGGACAACAACGGCAACCTGTGGTTCGGCACCAACAAGGGCCTCGTGAAGTTTAATCCCGACACAAGGGCCGTGAGAGTGTTCACCGTGAAAGACGGACTGCCCAACAACCAGTTTAACTACAACTCGGCCATCAAGGCCAACGACGGTCTGTTCTACTTTGGAAGCATAGGCGGAATAATAGCCTTCAACCCCGACAAGGAAGACAACCAGACCATGCAGTCGTCGCTGTATTTCACTCAGCTGAGGATACTTAACGAGCAAGTTACCGTAGACACAAAGAACTCGCCGCTGAAGGAGAACATCATGTTCACCAGACGCCTCACCCTGCCTTACGACATGGCAACATTCTCGCTGAGGGTGGTGTCGCCTAGCTTCGGTGTTACCAGCGGCAGTATGTACAGCTACAAGCTCGAGCCCGTCAACTCAGAATGGATAAGCATGTCGGGCAACCAGATATCGTTTGCCAACCTGCCTCCGGGCACATACAACCTGTGTGTAAAGGTTGACACACACGGACAGACCATAACCAAAAGTCTTGAGATAGTGATAACTCCGCCATGGTACAGTTCTAAATGGGCCTATCTGGCATACATTATACTTATCGTGGCCGGAGTTATGCTGTGGTTTGTGCTCTACCGCAACCACAAGGAGAAGCAGCTGCGCGAGCGCCAGCACCTCTTTGCCGTGAACAAGGAGAAGGAGCTGTATCAGAACAAGGTGAATTTCTTTACCGAAGTGGCCCACGAGATACGCACGCCGCTGACGCTGATCGACGCGCCGCTCGAGGCCATAGAGGAGATAGGGATAAACAACAGCCGCGTGCAGCACTATCTGAAAGTTACGCGGCAGAACACCAAGCGGCTGCTCAACCTTACGGGCCAGCTGCTCGACTTCCAGAAGATCGACTCCAACAGGCTTACGTTCAAATATGAGAACGTAGACATAAGCGCGCTGGTGAACGAGACCATTGACCGCTTTGAGCCTGCCATGACGCTGAAGGACAAGGAGCTGATAAGAAACGTGGCCGACGAGCCCGTGATAGTTTCTACCGACAGGGAGGCAGTCATCAAGATTCTGAGCAACCTGCTTAACAACGCCCTGAAGTATGCCCGCCGCAGGGTGAAGGTGTCGCTCACTACAGACGACAGCAACTTCATAATAAAGGTTACGAGCGACGGCGACAAGATATCAGACAGCGAGAAGAAGCTCATCTTCAAGCGCTTCTACCAGATAGACAAGTCGAACAGCGGCGAGAACGGCGTGGGCATAGGCCTTCCGCTTTCGCTTTCGCTCGCATCGCTGCTGGGCGGAAGTCTTGAGCTGGCCGACGACGGCAGCGACGGCAACACCTTTGTGGCCATACTGCCGCAGAACAAGGAGGGCATAAAGCACAACAACAAGCTGACCGTTGACACGTCTGACTATCTGCTCGAGGAAGAAACCAACCAGGCAAAGGAGAACACAGGCGGATACACCGTGCTGATAGTTGAGGACAACGACAACATGCGCGAGTTTCTGGCCGAGCAGGCCAACATGTCGTTCACGATAGAGACGGCGCGCAACGGCAAGGAGGCTCTCGAGAAGCTGGCCGGAAGCCACATCGACCTGATAGTGTCAGACGTGATGATGCCCGAGATGGACGGCTTCAGCCTGTGCAAGGCGGTCAAGGCAGACATCAACCTGTCGCACATACCAATAGTGTTCATCACCGCCAAGAACGACCTCGAGAGCAAGATAAAAGGCCTGCAGCTCGGCGCCGAGGCATATATAGAGAAGCCCTTCTCGGTGAAGTTCTTCCGCCAGCTCATACGTTCGCTGCTCGACAACAGGCGGCGCGAGCGCGAGTCGTTCTCCAAAAAGCCCTTCTTCAACATGGACAACATGCACATGACGAAGGCCGACGAGGAGTTTATGAACAAGGTCATAAAGATTATAGAGGACAACGTGGGCGAAGACAACTTCAACGTGGAGTGCATGGCCGACATCCTGTGCATGAGCCACTCGAGCCTGCTGCGCAAGATAAAGTCGGTGTTCAACATGTCGCCCGTTGAGCTTATCAGGCTCATCAAGCTGAAGAAGGCCGCCGAACTCATACAGGAGGGCAAGCACCTCATAGGCGACATCTGCTATATGGTGGGCATATCGTCGCCGTCGTATTTCAGCAAGCTGTTCTTCAAGCAGTTTGGCATAAGCCCGAAGGACTTTGAGAAGCAGTGTAGGGAGAAGCAGGGCAACGGCTGAGCACTATAAAAAAACGGACAGACCAGGATTGTTACGGCAACGGCATGTGTGCCGGCACCGGCGCTGAAAGCCGGCGCCGTGGCCCGTGCCATGACCGCGAAGATGATAAGGACAAAATGTTTTAACCTATGAAAACAAGCAATTTCAGACGCATTGCGGCAGCTGCTGCCGTGGCCTTGTGTGCCGCCGGAGCAGACGCAAAGGTGGTGCTGCCTCACTTTGTTACCGACAGCATGGTGGTTCAG